>JAPLWT010000007.1 GCA_026396455.1 Microcaldota archaeon
TTAAGAATCAGCGCGCGCTGCAACCAGATTCAGCTTCCAGCAGCAACTTTTGCCAGAAACTTTACACCGGACTTCTCCAAATCCGCGAAGAGCGGGTTAACCCTCCATCTCTCCATGAGCTCGCTCGCCTCATTCTCCTTCCTCGCAACGAATACAACTTCCTTTATGTTGTTGCCCTTGTTCAGGTGGGCAACTGCGTATATCAAGGAGATTTTTGAATTCACGGAGTTGTCATCAGTAACTGCGAAATACTCGCCAAGCCCGGCTCCGACAGCCTTTTGCAAGTCCACATTCGTCGTCCCAATCGCAATTCCTTTAGGCGCTTGGGATTTAAGAAGCTCGCCCTGAATCTTTTGGTTTGGGATTTCTATCTGACTAGGCATTTTCACCTTGTGAGCTACAACGACCCTTGCAGTACCTGTCCCAAAATTGACAACAACTCCTACCACACGCCTGTTCTGATTCGTATCTACAAGCTTCTGGACCTGCTCCTTTACGTGCTGGTCCGACTTGGGTATGCTCATGAAATCCTTTTTACTAACACCTAGCTTGCTGGGGTCATAGTCCCTCTCGCGCAGCCAGCCGAGAATCTCCTCAGCGTGCTCGCCAAGCTTGTGGGCTCCGCACGCATCGTGCCCGATAACAATCACGTCTCCCTTTGCAAGCTCGGGCTTTGCCACCGCGCCTGCATTAACAACCATCCCGCCAAAATCCCCGACGGATTTGCCCAATATTCCCTCATTCAGTTTACCCTCGCCAATCGCCTGCAACTCTTCGCTTGAGAAAACCCACTTCAATAAATCGGGTTTGCTTCCTGCCAGCAAAACAAGAAAAATTGAATTAGCTGCGCCAGTCTTATTCAGCCTGCTGTCTGAGCATGCGAAAATAGTTACCTTTGACTTTTCTTCTATGACCTTCCCGGCATCAGAGCCTTTCTTGATTTTCACAAAAATCCATTCCTCTTTTCCCAGTTTTTCCTTCATACTCTGCTCAGGAATCTTCAGTTGCTGAGGTGGTTCATGTGTAGAGCCGCCACTTTTTGCCAAGACCATACCTGATTTTTGTCGTTTATCATATTTAAAATGAATGTTTGGTTGTATGTGTTGGAAAAACTTTCTCATCAGCCTAATTCGTGCGCAAAGCCATGTAATAATCGCACAGCTTGTTCAGCACGCATGCCTCATGATTCGGCTTCTGGGCCTTGCATATTTTCCTTCCGTGAATTATGAAGTTTATGTGGAGGGTTTTCTTCTCCTTATCTGGAACCAGCTTGTTCATCAGCTCATGTGCCTTTTCAGGGCTCATTTTCTGGGGTATTATCCCAAGCCTCTTTGCTACCCTCAGGTTGTGGGTGTCAAGCGGCATCACGGGCTTGTTGAAGCGGAAGAGAAGCAGCACTGCGGCAGTCTTC
Source organism: Microcaldota archaeon (assembly GCA_026396455.1). Taxonomy (GTDB): domain Archaea; phylum Micrarchaeota; class Micrarchaeia; order Burarchaeales; family Fermentimicrarchaeaceae; genus Fermentimicrarchaeum. The sequence continues at coordinate 1,412 of JAPLWT010000007.1, forward strand.
GGGCCTATTCCTTTCATGGAGCGCAGGAACTCCATTGATTCATCAGCTGGCATCTTTCCCAGAAAACCAAGCTCCAACTTCCCCCTCCGTTTCTTAATCTGGCCAAGCACGTGCTTTATCCTCCTCGCCTTTATGCCTGGAAGACCTCCGGAATGGATAACCTTCCGTATGCTCCTCACGTCAGCCTTCAGAACCTGCTCCCAGGTTGGAAATTCCTTCTTGAGCTTCAGGAACGCCCTCGCAGAATTTCTGTCATTGGTATTCTGCGACAGGATTGTCTCAACAAGCGTGTCCAGCGGATCTCCAGCATCGGTGAAGTTGTGCTCCCCGTATTCCTTCCTGAGAAGCTTGATTACACTTCTTATTTTCTCCTCCTTTTTCACAAATTATTTAAGGAGCGCAATATAAATTAGTTAACATGAAGAAGGCCGATGTCTGTTCAGTCTGCGGAAAGGAGCTGGCAAGCTTCACCTGCAGGCTGTGCGGAGCTGCAGTCGGGCTTTCATGCTATGACCCTGCCAGCGGGGTTTGCATACGATGCCGAAGCGGGAGGATGGCAGGTAGATGAGCTGGTCGCTTTCCAAGAGACTGCCAACCATGCGAATTCAGCGTTTTCTCTTGAGCAGCTTGGTATCCGCGTAGTAGAGCAAAACCCCAACCAGAAGGACTGCAGTTGCCATTGGCCATATGTCCGGAAGCAGTGAAAGTGCAAGCGCTGCAAATGTTATGATTCCGAGAATTGGCGGTATTGGGTAGAATGGTATCCTGAAGGGCGGCCTTGTCCTCTCGTTCACCTTAATGGCGGCGTAGTTGACAAGGATATGGCTCACTATTACCAGGAAAGTTGCGAGTGCAACAACTTCCTTAAGGTTGCCCACAAAGGCAAGGGCAGCCATCGGTATGCCCGCGAGAAGTATTGAGATGTAGGGAGTCATGAATCTGGGATGAATTTTGTTCACAACATTGGGGAGCTGGCGGTTCCTGGACATCGAATAGAAAATCCTTGAGACTGAGAGTATGATTATGTGCAGCACGGTTGCCGTTGCGAATATTGCCCCCAGGGAAACCAGCCATGCCGCCGTTTCATTGCCTGTCACGTTCATGACGTCTGCAAGCGGGGAGCCGGACGAGGACAGTTCTTTGTAGTCCAAAACTCCCACTGCTGTGATGGCGACCAGCAGGTAGAGCGCTGCGGATAGGGCAAGTGAGATCAGTATGGATCTGGGAAGGGTTTTCGAAGGATTCACGACTTCCTCAGAGATTGTCGCGATGTTGCAGTAGCCCAGGTAGGCGAACATCATCAGGGCAGCCCCGCTGACAACTCCTGACATGCCGTTTGGGAGGAGATTGGAGAAATTGGACAGTTTTATGTGGGGTGCTGCGAGCACGATGAAGAGCAGCAGTATCGCAACCTTCGATATCACAAGGATGTCATTCGCTATTTTTGACTGCCTTGCGCCAATCAGGTTGACCAAGGTGAAGAGCAGGCAGGTGCCCAGTGCAAGCAGGTTGGCAGGGAAGGACATGAGAAAGGCAAGGTAGTCCGCAAGGCCGAGGCTCACGGCTGCTCCCCCGATTATGCTCCCGAATATGAGCATCCAGCCTGTCATGAAGCCAAGGAACGGCGACAGGGCCTTGAACGAGTACTCGTAGGCTCCGCCCTCCTCTGGTATTATCGAGGAGAGCTCTGCGAAGCTCAAAGCAGTGAATAGCGATACCACACCTGCGATGATTACTGAATATATCACTCCTGGGCCTGCCATGCCGGCTGCTATCCCGACTATTACGAATATTCCCGCGCCGATTATGGCGCCCAGGCCCATCGACACTGCGTCGAGAAGGTTCAGCGTCCTCCTGAGTCTAACCGGTCTTACCATATTGTTAGGTGGTGCATCCAACTATATAAAATACTTAGTTTTTGGTGGTATAGTTGGGTTGCATGAGGAATTGGATGCCCGATACATTTGAGTGTATAAATGTATGATTTAAATATTCAAAATGAGCGATATTGTTGTGGTCATATGAATGGAACCGTATCTGTCAAGAAGAAAGACGAGAAGCCAAGCATTATGCTTAATGAACTGTTTAAAAAGCACCTCATGTTCCATGACATGGGGAAATCAACCTGTATTGCGAGCAAGGAAAAGGAAGCAGAAATTATCGGCGATGCTTGCAAACTCTACTACGAGATTGGGGAGCTTGGCTTAAAACACGAAGTTAGGGTGATTCTAGCAATGCAGCTCTCTCTGGACAAGCACAAATGCCCCCTGAACCTACTTCGTAAGTACGAGGGGCTGAGGCTGCGTATGGAGCAAATTCAGGGAGCAAGGACGATTACCGGGGTGAAGAGGGTACAGAAGCCAACGGAGTATGTCGATTCCCTGGTGACTTTCCTGAAGAATATTGGCAAGCTGGACGAGGATGAGAAGAAGAAAGTTGCAAAAACTGCGAAGGAGATTCTCGCCAAGTATGAGGAGAAGGAAACGTCCATTCCCAACGTTATGAGTGTCTCAGTCGCTGTGGTATCGCGTGCTTGCTGTGAAAATGGCGTGCCGATGAGCCCAGCCGTCATGGGCAATATCCTGGGGATGGGGGAGAAAACAATCTCGGATGCAAGCAACAAGGTTGAGGAGATCACCATGGGTTATAATCCTTCTAAATTTGAGGCAAAGAGGCGGACATAGGGGTAAATGTTCGTTTATTGCTTAATCCTTCAACTTCTCCAGAATGTCAACTGCCGCCTGCTTGTTCAAATGTCTATTATTGTTCCCGCACTGTGGGTCAAGGATGCAGTAGGGGCAGCCCCTTGCGCATCTGCAACTTCTGAGTCTTGAGAGCGCCATCTGCTCAACCCTCTCGAATTTGTCAAAAATAATCTTTGACAGGCCGGCGCCATTGGGAGCTGAGTCGTAGACATACATCCTCCCGGCAGGGTAGCTCACACCGCCAAGCTCTGCAGGGTCCGCTCCTGTAAGGGCAGGCATCATCGCGATGGAGACGTGCTCCACGGCATGCAGGCCTGAGGGAAAATCGTCTGTGTTGAAAACAACCTCCTCTGGAAAGTCAAACCACACTGCAAGCGTATCAAATTCGTACTGCAGCGGTTCTCTCAGGGGAATCCTGTCGCTTATCGTCTCGCGGAGATAATCCTTCAGCATGTATCCGTATACCTCATCCGAGATGTGAACTTTTCCGTATGAGAGCTGCCCTCCCAAGGATTCACGCTCGCCAAGCAGCTCAATCACTTCAGCTTCTCGGTTGCGCAATGCAACTGTATACTCGGATGTTTCATAGCCGAGCCTGCGGACAAACGCGGTCCTCCTTTCCTCATCAAGCTTCTCGGAGACGTATTTCTCGACTCCGTGCAGGTAAATGGCTCCTGGGAAGAGCTCGCTGTATGCCATCCCCTCCTCCCTCTCCCCGATGAATTTTTCCTTCTCGGAATCGTATATGCGGATGGACCTGCCAGCGCTTCTTATGCTCATCCCCCTCATCTGGCGCAATGCCTTCCTTGTTGGAATCCAGCCTCCTGCGAACTCCTTGCACAGTCCTTCCTCTTTCAGCTGGGAGAAGAGCTCTTCGCCCATTGGAAACGCAAGGATTTCTTCAATGCTGGCAGGGTAATCGCGCATGAGGGAGAGCAGATGAGGCTTCAGGATGGATTCGTTTTCAGGGTTGATGTAGCAGCTCTCAGGCTCTCCGTTCAAGTATTCTTTAGGGTTCTCGAAGTAGTACTGGTCAAGCGGGTTGTCGCGCGCTACGAAGACGGCATTTGCCTCCTTTCCCCTCCTGCCTGCCCTGCCGATTCTCTGGCGGACGCGCGTGACAGTCCCAGGAAAGCCTGCGAGGATGACCGAGTCAACCGCCCCGATGTCCATTCCGAGCTCCAGCGCGGATGTGGTGACAAGCGCGTCTGTTGCGCCTGACTTGAACTCCTGCTCCAGCCTCTTCCTCTCGTCCCTCTCCAGGCCCGCCCTGTAAATTTTGATTCCTTGCAGGTTTGTCTCTCTTGCAATTATACCTATCCTCTCGACAACAGAGTGGCTGTTGCCGAATATCAGCAGCTTTCTCCCGTTTCCCATGAGCTGCCTTGCCGCTTTCAGCGCAAGTGCGGTATAGCTCTCCCTGCCCGTATCTGAAAGGTTCGGGTTCAGAAGGGTGTGCTTCACTGCGCTTCTCGGTGCGTAGCGAGCATCGACAATGGAGAAAGGCAAGCCTGTCAGCTGCTCGGAGAATTCAAGCGCATTCCCGACAGTTGCGGAGCAGCAGATGAACTGCAGTTTCTTTTTGGAGTATTTTGAATGCACCCTTCTGAGGCGCCTTATTATGTTCGAAGAGTGGCTTCCGAAAGTTCCTGTGTATGTGTGTATCTCGTCAATCACGACATATTTCAGGGAGGAGAGGAATTTCTTGAAGAGATGGGAGTTCATGAGGATGAAGTGCAGCATGTCCATGTTGGTTATGAGCACGTGGGGCAATTCTTTCCTGATCCTCTCGCGCATGTGCGCAGCCGTATCGCCGTCATAGACCTCGCTCTTCACGCCAAGCAATGCAAATTCCCTGAAGCGCGCAAGCTGGTCCCTTGAGAGCGCTTTTGTCGGGTAGATGACAATGCTTCTCTCGCCCTGGAGTGCAGCTTCCACGAGAGGGATGAGGTAGATTTCGCTTTTCCCGGAAGCGGTTGGCGCTGTCACAACGACATTCTTCCCTCTCCTAACATTCTCTATCCCCTCTGCCTGGTGCTTGTACAGCTTTTCAATTCCTCTTGCCTGCAGCACTCCCATTATCTCCTTTGTAACTTCAACCTCTCCGAAATGCGCAGAGCCCCCTTTCTCAAGGAACTCCTTCATCTCGGCATCTAGGGAAAGCATCAGTTATATTCTGCAGGAAAACAATAAACAGCCTTCGTTCGACATCATAAGCAGAGAAGTTGAGTTATACTAAGATTGCTTTGGCTTCTCTTTCTCTGCTTTTTTTGGCGGTGTTAAAACCCATTCGAGAATAGTCCCAAGTAATACTCCACTTATAAGTCCGCCAAGACCCCCACTAAAACCGCCTTGAAGAAGACCCACCGCGACAAATAAAATAACAAAAAAACCTTTGACCGACAACCCCTTTTTCTTCTCAGAAACATCCTTTGGCTTCTCCACACCTTCACCAGACTAAAGGTTAGTTTCTGAGAGTATATTAATTGCTTGGGAGAATTACAGTTGCCAGTCTATAACCCAACAAAATCCTTGGCGGTTTTTCCCCTTGGGAACGCGGTTCCGTTCTTTGCCGAGACTGGAAGCTGGTACTCCTCGGCAAGCCTGAGAAGCTCGCTCATGTCTATGAACTTGTCAACAGACAGCACGGGGTATTGGCCAATAGGTAATGGAAGCCTCTTGATGACAAACTCCTGAAACTGCAGAGTGCCGGAGCGCATCACTCTTATGTCCACTTTCCCGGCTTTCAATGCATCCTTTGCAACTCTTGGCAGCATATCAAGCCCTCATGAGATTCTCAATTCCCTGTGCGACCTTCTCAAGTATCTCGACTGGCGGCAGGGCGGTGCTCCTCAGGTGGTTGCCAAGCCCAAAGCCGCTTCCCTTCGTGACCCAGACATGCTCCTTTCTCAGCAGCTCGGTGCAGAACTCGTCATCATCCTTGAACTTCGTCCTGCCCAGCTCAATTCTTGGGAAAAGGTAGAATGCGCCTTTTGCCTTCTGGCAGCTCACTCCGTCTATCTCACTAAGCCTCTTCTGCATGAACTCTGCCCTCTCCCTTATGTTCCTCACCATGTATTTTAGGAATTTCTGGTGCGCTTTGACATTCCTCAGTGCTTCTGTTCCTGCAATCTGCGCAGGAGTGCTTGCCGACAGCCTCATTGTTGCAAGGTTGCCGAATCCTTCCCTCAGCTTCTTCGAGCCCTCGTCTTCCTCAGGGATAATTGCCCACCCGATCCTGAAGCCGCTCGCCCCCCAGTTCTTTGAGAGGCCGTTCAGTATCATATGCGGGACACCCTTTGCGACCTCTCCGATGCACGTCATCTTCTCCTTGACAAGAATCATCTCGTCATATATCTCATCTGAAACTACCAGCAGGTCATTGTTCTTTGCAACCTCCACCACGTCCTCCAGGTCCTTCCTGCTGCACATTGAGCCTGTTGGGTTGCTCGGGTTTGTTACGAGTATGAACTTCAGATCCACTCCCTCATCCTTTGCCTTCTTTATCTTCCCCTCCAGATCCTCCTTAGAAGGCGCCCAGCCCTCCTCCTCATTCAAGGTGCTGAGCACAACTGTGCCACCAAAGAGCTTTAGCGTCGATGCATAGAGGGGGTAGTATGGACTGAACACCACGGCACCCCTGCCTTTCTCGATGAGGGACTCAATAAGGAATACGAGGGCTTCGCTCACGCCCTGCGTGGCAAATATTCTTGAGGAGTTGATGTCCAGATTGTAAAGCCTTTTGTATCTCTTCGCGATTTCATCAAGGAATTCAAAATCACCGTGGGAACGCGAGTAGGAAGCCTTGCCTTCCTTTAGAGCTTTGCAGTAAGCTTTCACGATATATTTTGCAGGGCCCAGATAGGGAACGGGGTCTCCTATGTTTGCGTTGTATATCTCAACGCCACTTTTCTTTATCTCCTCGGCTAGCGGGAAGAGCTTTCTTATAGGATGATGGGCGTGCTCCATCCTCTCGGCTAGAGTATCGCTCTTGAATGACATACGCACCAACCGATTTAGTTAAGAAATGCAACATATTATAAAAGTATAGCATTAGTGTATTCAACAGTTGACGAACGGGGATGGACAGTAATAAAAATGTTTTTTACCAAATGTAATTGGAGTTGGCGAAATGGCGAAGCTTGAGTCTGATTACAAGACAACCGCGGACATAAAAGTTCCCGAAGCCCTCGTAGACCAGGTCATAGGGCAGGAGAGGGCTGTTGAGATAATAAAGAAGGCCGCAAGGCAGAGGAGGAACATCCTGCTCATGGGCTCTCCCGGAACCGGCAAGTCCATGCTGGCCCAGGCCATGGCAGAGCTCATGCCCGCAGAGGAGCTTGAGGACGTGCTGATTTACCCCAACCCTCTTGATGAGAACATGCCTCTTGTGAGGGTTGTCAAGACTTACCCGAAGGAGAGAAAACTTCCCCCAGGTGTCCCGGAAATTGGCGAGGGAAGAAGGATAATCGGGGAGACAAGGGCGAACAGGATGGTCGGAGGAGGCGGCATATCACCTTCATTCCTCATCCTCAGCATTCTCGTCATTGCCCTTCTCTATCTTTCATTCTCAGGCTTCGTGGAGGGGGATAACAAGTGGGTGATAGCAGCGGCTGTTCTTGGATTGTTCGTGTTTGGCGCAGCCATAGTGCTCGCATCCGGCGTCTCAAAGAGAATGGGCGGGTTTGAGAACAACGAGCCCAAGCTCGTGGTGGACAACTCCGGCAGGAAGAACGCCCCTTTTGTTGATGCAACAGGCGCGAAGGCAGGCGCCCTGTTTGGAGACGTCAGGCACGATCCACTCCAGTCAGGCGGACTCGGCACGCCCGCGCACCTGAGGGTTGAGGCAGGCGCCATACACAGGAGCAACAAGGGAGTCCTTTTCGTTGACGAGGTTTCATCGCTAGGGCCGAGGTCACAGCAGGAGCTGCTCACCGCAATGCAGGAGAAGAAATATTCCATAACAGGGCAGAGCGAACTTAGCAGCGGGGCGATTGTCAAAACGCAACCCGTCCCTGCGGATTTCGTGCTTGTTGCTGCGGGGAATCTTATTGATATGCAGAAGATGCATCCTGCTCTGCGTTCCAGGATAAGGGGTTACGGTTACGAGATATACATGGACGACACAATGCCCGACAACGGGGAGAACAGGTGGAAGCTCGTGAGGTTTGTCGCCCAGGAAGTTAAGAAGGACGGCAAGATACCGCATTTCACAAGGGAAGCTGTTGAGGAGATTGTTGAGGAAGCAAGGAGGAAATCCGGGAGGAAGAGGAGGCTGAGCCTGAGATTCAGGGAGCTTGGCGGTCTGGTGAGGGCTGCTGGCGACGTGGCAATAGAGGAAGGCGCGAAGCGTGTTGAGCTTGCGCATGTGACTAAGGCAAAGAGTGTTGCCAGGACTCTTGAGCAGCAGGTCTCCCAGCAGATAATAGACTTGAGGAAGGATTACAGGGTGTTCATGAACCGCGGATATGCTATTGGAAAGGTGAATGGGTTGGCGGTGATGGGAGACGGTTCCTCCGGGATAATAATGCCCATAGTTGCCGAGGTCACGCCTGCATCATCAAAGAGCGAAGGGAAGCTCATCGCAACCGGGAAGCTGGGCAAGATAGCCAAGGAAGCGGTGGAGAATGTGAGCGCGATAATAAAGAAGCACATGGGCAAGGATGTATCGCAGTATGACATGCATGTGCAGTTCCTCCAAACCTACGAGGGAGTGGAGGGGGACAGCGCCAGCATATCGATAGCAGTTTCGGTGATATCCGCGATGGAGGGAGTTGCGGTTGACCAGAGCACGGCAATGACCGGCTCGCTGAGCGTGAGAGGGGAGGTCCTGCCTGTCGGCGGGATAACCGCCAAGATTGAGGCGGCCATAGATGCGGGCATGAAGAGGGTCATAATCCCGGAAGCAAACAGGGAGGATGTCTACCTGGGAAAGGAAAAAAGAGGCAGGATAAAGATAATCCCGGTCAACAACATCATAGACGTTCTGCAGCAGAGCCTCAAAAGCGGCAGCAGGAAGGATAAGCTGCTGGAGAAGATGGAAGGGATGAAGGAATAGCTACTTTATGAGAACCCTATCACCCACATCTGAAATTCTGTCAAAGTCAAAATCCAGCCTATGCCCGAAAGGAGTCTGGACGAGTATCAGGCCCTTCTTTCTGTCAACCCCGATTATCTTGCCTATGTAGGCGCCAAGCTCTGTGAGCACTTCCTTGTTCTCAAGTTTCATTGAAGTGAGAACGTTCATCCTCATCCATTCTATTATCTTGAGGGACAGGAAGGCAACTATCACGCTCGCAACTAGGGTTAAGACGAAGTCTGAGAAGTATACCTCTGCAAGTATCCACTGGCTTGCCACAGCGAACACCGCCCACAATATGAACACGCTTGCCCCGTACATGCCGTATTTCATCACCGCATATTTCTTCTTCTCGTGGAGCAGGTCCACAATCCTGCCCAGCAGCACAAGAGTGAATACCCAGGGAAGCAGCAGCAGCATCCTGAGTAGGACAAATGCTCCGAGCTTCACAGTCTCGGAGGTCACTGGCGCTTTTACTAGGAATTCTTGGTAGCCAAGCACAATCGTGATTATAAAGAGCGGCAAAGCTGAGAGGTAGATTATGAAACTTAGCTTCTCAACTGAGAAGTGAAAATCTGAGAATGAGCGTATGATGTTCTCCTCAATGCCAAAACCTTTGAGTAGCAGATACAATCCTACAAAGATTCCAACCAGCTTCCAATCGTACCCAAGAAACTCGCTTATTATGAGCAGGAGTATGAGCAATGCGGGGATGCCCCATATGATCCTGGCGTAATGGGGTTCCTTGAGCTTCTCAAGAAGCACGAAGTATGTCTTCTCCAACTCCTTGGCCTGCTTCATCACAACTAATTTCACCGAGTCTATCTTGACCCTTGACTGGATTATTGGTATCATCTGCTCATCGCTTGCCCCATCCGAGACGAGAATGCAGGAGTCTGCATGGAAACTCCTGAGTACGCTATCAAGCTGCTTGGTTATCTCCCTGTCCGCGAAATATCCCAGACTCTTGTCTCCTGTGAGAGTGACAATTTCGGCATTGTCTTCCTTTGATATTGAGTCGTATATCCTCACAGCCTCGAACATTGTATTTGCATCCGCTTCCTCAGGGTCTTTCAGAATAAGCTTCGTGGCAGCCTCTATGTTTGCCTCCTTTCCGATTATGGGGCCTCCTATCTTCACCTTCTCGTATAAATCGTTGTCCCTGTCGACACAGAGTACTAGTACCCTTTTTTTCGCCATATGGCCACTAAAAAGATATAACGGAGGGGGTATTATAATATTTGCCCATGTCTTTCTACCGATAGGTTTAAAAATAACTCTAGGACAATAGTTAGAACGGTATTCAAAGAAATATGAGTTGAGGTGGTTTGAATGAGAAGAGGTCAGGCGGCCATTGAGTATCTGATCATACTTGCAGTAGTTGTCATAATCGCCCTCATTGTCATTGGTGTTATTGGAGGATTCCCAGGCATGACGAGAGGTATCAGTGAGAGGGATTCCGCAGCGTACTGGGCTGGCGCAGACGTTGGTATAACAAGATACTATGTAAACGGGTCAGCCGATGCTGTGAGCTCTCAACTGGTTATTAGGAACAACAGGCTGTTCACAGTAAACGTGACAAGCATAACATTCGAAGGGGGGTCCAATTTGATTAATGCAAGCTCACAGGATACCGGATTTCTTGTAACGCCGGGTTCAGCTGTGCTGGTGGTTGCAAACTTCACTGGAGGATCCGCATGCACAAAAGGGCAGTCCTTCTCAAAGAATGTCGTGATACTTTACAAGGACGCAACCTACGGCGTGGCATACACATTCACTGGAGAGAAGCCGTTGGTTGGAACCTGCCAGTAGAGTCTTTTGGTTTTTTATTTCTTTTTTTAATTTTTACAACTCTAGCAGCTTTGCCTATAAATTAGACCTTCTGTAGCTCTTTGACCGAGTTTATGTGCAGACCCCAATTTGTGTGCAAAGCCACTCTTAGCACAAGCTATTTAAAGATTTAATGAGAAAGGAATCTACTCGTTTTTAGAGGGTAACTATGGGAGAATTCATCACGCCAGGAAAACTGCTTGGTACAGAGGAGGAGTTCGTTTGCGGAGAATGCGTATACGGCGACGAGGGGAAACTCCATGCGCTCTGCACCGGCGAGGTTTCTGTTGACAAGCAGAAGGTAGTCTCCGTGAAACCTTCCAATGCAATCCCGAAAATGGTTGGGCCTGGCATGGTGGTCTACGGAAGGGTTGAGGACATATTCGAGCCGATAGCACTCGTCAAGCTGGAGCCGCTCGAAGCACAGGGCGCGAGGCAGACGCAGGGCGACTACCTAAGCGTGTTGCACGTCTCAAACATAAGAAGGGATTATGTAGAGAGCTTGAGGAGCGAAGTGAGAGTTGGGGACGTGATAAAGGCGGTTGTTTCTGAGATAAGAAGGGGGGAGGTATACCTTGACATAAGGGGTGCTGACCTCGGAGTTGTAAAGGCGTACTGCAGCAGATGCAGGAACCCGCTCTATCTACGGGACAGGGCGCTGGTGTGCAAAAACTGCGGTAACAGGGAGAACAGGAAGCTCTGCAAGGAATATTCTGCGATTGAGAGGTGAGGTTTTGAAACTCCATGTAATCAAAAAGGATAAGAATTTTCTTGAGGTAGTGCTTGAAGGCGAGGAGCACAGCTTCCCGAACCTGCTGAGGGAGACTCTGCTTGAGGATGATGACATTGAATTCGCTTCCTATGTGATGGAGCATCCGCA
>JAPLWT010000047.1 GCA_026396455.1 Microcaldota archaeon
CAGTAGTGCACTCCCTTGCCATCGAACTCCCTCTCGCCAGCAACGCCAAGTCTTCTCACCACTGTCCCTGTTGCAAGTACCACGGCTTTTGCCTTATAGCTTCCTTCTCCCGCCTGCACCACAAATTTTTTATCTTTGCGCTCGAACTTCGTGACTCTCTCATCCTTGAACTCAACCTTGTATCTAGCGGCATGGGCTCTGAGCTTATCTGCAAGCTCTGCGCCAGCTATGTTTTCAAAGGCAGGATAGTTCTCAACCCAGCTGACGAAATTCATATTGCCGCCAGGGAGTTCGCTGATGACCAGGGTTTTAAGCCCCATCCGCCCTCCGTACATTGCAGCGGCAAGACCTGCAGGCCCGCCCCCGATTATTGCCAAATCAAATTCTTCCATGAATTAGTTTAAATCGTCAGATTATTAATATTTACCGCAGATGCGGCTGAAGTAAGTTTAATATAGCAAGACATACCAAACATTCTGGGAGAAGAAATGGAAAATAAAACCATCGTGAAAGTACTCCTAATTATTGCAATTTGGATACTTATTTTATTCGCAAATTTTGGCAGCATAATCCCGAAAATAATAGCTTGTTTGCTTATCAGTGCTGCGATTATGGTTGCACCGCTGGAAAAAATCCTTGATAACAAGAAGCCAAAGCATTTTTAATAATATACATATAAAGCCCCAGGAGGGATTTGTTCAAAGTTTTTTGAACCCCCGACTTCCTGTTTACGAAACAGGCGCTCCAACCAAGCTGAGCTACTGGGGCTTGCTATACCTTACGTAGCTCAGTTATTTTAACTTTCCTTCGAAGATTTTTGCAGACTGCTTCAGCACCTCTATGCCTGGCAGAGGCTCACCGCTCATGAAGGCAAGCACAGCTCCACCTGCAGTTGATATGTGGTCGACCCTTATGCCCAGGTCAAAAGCTATGTTTCCCATGTGGCCCCCGCCTATTAGGGAATAAGCAGACGTGTTCTCCATAGTTATCAACGTTCTCACGGTTCCTTTGAGGAATATCGGATTCTCATATGCGCCCATAGGCCCTTTGCTTATGACTGCTTTGGAATTCTTTATCACGTCAGTGAATTCCCCTATTGTGCTCTCACCTATATCCAGCGGGGTGTATTTGCCAATCCTGGGGTCACCAACAGGCGCTTCCTCCCTTCCCCCGAAGGCAATTGCAATATCAGTGGGTAGCACTATCTTGTCCTTGTATTTCTCATCAAGCTTCTTAGCTTTCTCAACAAGCTTTGCTAGGTCGTCACCCTTTTCCTCCACCACACTGAGGCATTCCTTGGGAGCGAGCCCCCTTGCATAGAGGAACACGTGCGCAACTGCCCCCCCGACCAACGCTTTTTCGATTGTATTATTGTTGAGCGTGACTTCCATCACCTTTATGACTTCCTTGAACTTCTTCCCTCCTATGCAGTACACTGCAGGCTTCTTGTCCGGCTGGACTGCCTCGTACATGGCTTCCATCTCTCTCGCCACAACAAGCCCAGCGCATGATGGGAGGGCCATTGGAAATCCCACGACAGATGCTTGGGAACGGTGGGAGACAGAGAATGCATCGTTGATGAAGTAATCGAAATGCGGGGCAAGCGTCTTAACAAGGTCGCTGTTTTTGTGCTGTTCGGGAGTGGCGTTTTCATTATCCTCCTGCTGGAACCTTGTATTCTCCAGCACTACGACCTCGCCCACTCCAACTTCATCAATAGCTTTCCTTGCTTTCTCCCCAAGCAGGTCATCAACAAAGGTGACCTTCTGGCCAATTGTCTCTGCAAGTATCTTTGCGTGATTATTAAGCGAGACGCAGTCTGCATTGCCCAGCCTTCCCTGGTGGCTTATTGCAACTACCTTGGCATCCCTGAGCTTATCAAAGGTCTTCTTGTATACCCTTATCCTCATGAACTCAAGTATCTCCCCATTCGCACCAAGGGGCGAGTTGAAGTCGCATCTGACAAGCACCTTCTTTCCGGAGAAATCGAAATCATCCATTACGCAGAAGCCCTTATCATTCATAGAAACCACCAACCCCCAATTTTACTTTATTCCAAAGGATTTATTCGTCTTCTCAATTGAAGTCTTAACATCGCATAGGTTGAACATTGCCCTTATAGCATCAACATTCTCAGGAATAACGTCGGACTCGTTGTGCACCGCCTGTATGTACGCCAGCTCATTCCCATTCACGTATATTGAGTCCTCCCACACCATTATCTCCTGTATGTCATACCTGTATCTCCCAACGTCCCTTGCGTAGTCAATCAAGTGGGCGGTTGACTCAAACCCGTCTGCTGCATTGTACAACGCAATTCTAGTTGTGTTCGCGAAAACATTCTTCACGTCCTGTGCTGTGGCAGGTTTCTTCATCTTAATAAACACTACATGCACATGCATCAGAGTCGTGGGAACCTTTATTGCCACTGTCTCAATAGGAATCGGAAGCACCGTCTGAACATCGGGTCCTTGGTGCGAAGGTATCTTTGTCTCCGGGACTATAGCATTTATTGGGCCTGTCTTTATGTCATTGGGGTCTGCTGCCCTTCTTATAAGCACAACCTTGGAGCTCTCAATTCCGAATGCCTTGTCTACAGCTCCCATAGTCCTGCAGAGACCTGTTGTGTTGCAGGAGACAACCCGCACATAGTTCTTATTCACGGCCTTGTCGTAGTTGCACTGCGCGACGAATGAGACCTCTGCGATGTTGTCCTTCTCGCCCCCCTGAAATATGGCCTTGAGCTTCTTGGGTACGTAGATGTTCTTCTTGTTATCCGCACCCATCTTAGCCGGGGTGCAGTCTATTACAAGATCGCATTTGGAGAATAGATTTTCATGCAAGCCCTCGCAGGGAACATTGGCTTTCTTGAACAGGTCAAGGCTGGCGGCATCGGGCACGTATACCTTATACCCCTTCTTTATTGCCAACTTTGCCTCATAATTCGGCTTGGTTTTGATCACTCCGGCAAGCTGCATATCATCCTGTTTTGCAACAGCATCCGCCACTCTCTTCCCAATAACGCCGTAACCGTTCACAGCAACCCGTACAACCATATATGCCACCCCCTCTCAGTATTATTAATGCCAGATACATTTTTAAATATAATTGCTGACCAATTCACAAAGTTTATAAGTCGGTTTTTGGTATGTATTAAGCGATACATGTGCCATATGACCTAAAACACGATGCAACCTCGTTCGACATTAGGCTCAGCAGGAAGAAGGTCATAAAGAAGACTCTTGCGGCCACCATCTTTCTGATTACGACCTACCTCCTGGCTCTTGCTGTCTATCTTTTTTATCCAGATCTCGTACGCCAAACGCTCTCCCCAGTGATGGTTATCGACGATATGATTATGATTGCAGCAATAACCTTTGTGATATTTCTTGCCGTGACCCTCAATATCCTGTACCACTACATATACTACAAGACGTATTACTTTAACATCAAAGAGGATGTGCTTGTTATACGCAAAGGAGTTTTCATGCCCGATGAAATATCCATCCCGTACAACAGGATTCAGGACATATACGTGGACAGGGACCTGTTTGACTTGGTACTTGGGCTTTACGATTTGCATGTGTCCAGCGCAACACTAGAATCCGCTGTAGATGCGCACATAGACGGAGTGACCCACAAGAATGCAGTTAAACTTAAAGAAATGATTCTCGATAAGGTTCAGAATTCATCAAAGGAAAAAATGCCGCTTTGAACAATTGAGGTGAGATGATGGAAAACAGAGTTTATGAATGCGATTCACAGCAGGTTGGCAAGCTGAAGAAGCTCCTTGAGAGCGATCCATATGCAGAAAGAAGCTTTGCTAGGCAAGGCTACAAGCTGAAGGAAGGCGGGGTGATTGGCGGTGATAAGGGCAAGTTTTATCTTTGCATCAAGGCTGAGCCTGACTTCTTCAAATCTGCCGAGGAGAAGTTTAAGGAGATAAACAACTTGAAAAGGGCTGAGAAGAAGACTGAAGAGAGCATAAACAAGAAGATTCAAGAGGAGGAAGGGTCTGCTGAGCAGGGCTTCGGTGCCATATTCGGATGAATGGCTATCAATTTAAATAGTGTCTCCAAAATTAAATTTATGCTTAACAGAAAGACCTTCATCATCATAGTCCTACTAATATTCTATATACGGAGCGGTCTGGAGGCAAACCAGCTTGAGGAGATGAATCTTACTGTTTTGCAGAAAGGTACGGTCACCGCTGTTGGTGGGGAGCTTAAGTACGTCTCAATGAACGTTTCTGTCCCGCCTAATACGGACTATCAGAGTGTGGCGAGTAATAAACCAGCCAGAACTGTTGATGGTAGAAACTCGATTGCAATAATCGAGAGTACAAACCCCAGCAATCCATTCAGCTATAGCATAAGCTCCTCTGTCAACGTTAAAACAAGGAGGACATTCTCCCTTCCCCAGAGCTACCAGCTTGGCTACTCTGAGAGGCTCTACATGCAACCTTCAACAAGAGTGCAGAGTGATGATGCGGACATAAAGAGCCTGGCGCGAAATATAACAGCCAACTCCTCGGATGACTTTGAGAGGATAGCAAAGATTGGCATATGGGTGAACAGCCAGATGTCTTATGACATGAGCATAGCCGGCTTGCTCAAAGACTCCAAATGGATTCTTAGCAACAAGAAGGGAGTCTGCACGGAATACTCCACCCTATTTGTCACCTTGGCAAGGGCGGCTGGGATACCGGCGAGATTTGTAACGGGTTTTGCATATGATGAAAATAAGTCCGAGTGGAGTGGTCACTCCTGGGCAGAGGTGTACATCGGAAAATGGGTTCCTGTTGATGCAACGTGGAATGAGATAGGGTATCTGGATGCAAGACATTTGGAGATTTCAGATACTGTTGACAGTGAACAGTTTAATAGCGTCTATGCCGAGATGAGCCGGGACGCTCGGCTGGAATGGTCTAGATCAGATGTAACGAGAACATCAGACATTGGGGCGGATATAACCATAAATGGAATGAAAGAGACGGAGAAGAATTCCGACTACCAGTTATACAGTGCCGCAGACACGCTTGGGTTCGGCATGAAAACTCTGGTCTTCTCAACCGTAACCTCTAACGATTACAGGGTTGCGACTCTCACCCTAACACCCTGCACTAATGATATCCTAAGCGTTGAAGATGGAGATAAAGAGGTAATTCTCCGGCCAGGTGAGACCAAGGTGGTCAGCTGGGTTGTCAAATCCAACCAGCAACTCTCAAGCAACTTCATCTACACCTGCCCGCTGGTCATTAATTCGGATTACCTGAGCCCCCAGGAAGTTGAAATCAAAGCAACTTCAGATGCGCAGTCAATAAACTTCAATGCGTTTCTGGAAAGATCGGAGATTAAACTAGGCCAGAATGAGACAGTGAATGTGGACGTGGGCGTTGCAAGGAAATATGGAGGTAAACTTTACGTGAGTGGTGAGGACTATGTAGACGCCCAGCCCATGACGAGAAGTGGTAGGTACTCATTCACCCTGCAGCCAAAGAAACTCGGCCTGAACAAGGTGTACATTACAACCAGCTCGGGAGGGATAAAGGAGCTGCAGTTCAAGGTTTCTGGGAGTGGGGGCATAGCTTTTGATGTTGATGCTCCCCAGCTCGTAGCTCTTGAGTCTGAGGCCAAGATTCACGTGAACCTCACGACCAACGAAACAGCGAGCAGCGTTCGCATCACCGCAACCGCAGGCAGTTCTGAACAGGCAACACAGATAACTTTCACCGGTAACAAGTCGGTCGACTTCTCACTCAACATCACAGACATCCAAACTCAGAATATTACTGTGACAGTGGAATCAGGCAGCTATCTCAGCGAGGTTGTGAAACCGATCACCGTATACCGGATACCCCAGCCCAATGTCACAAATGTCTATTTCTCTATTGAAAACGGTTACGTAAGGGCTGATATCATCTTCTCAGGACTTGAGGATATCAATGATACAATGGTGACAATTGACAACCAGCCAGTTTCTGTGATGAAGAATGGAAGCGTATCAGCACTGCTCACAGGAGGCATACACGTAGTGAAAGTAAACTATACTGATGTAACAGGAGCCGCGCATGTTTATACGCGGCTTATTAACATACCGCCTATATCCGATATTAAAGCCAATCAGTCCGCCAACCAGTCCAAAGTCGATATCGATATATCTGCATATACCAAGGAGATTTTCGCATTTCTGCCTGCCGGGGTCTGCTGCAGCTCCTTGTTATTCCTTATATTACTCGTGATTGTCCTAAGGAAATTTGAGAGGCGCTAGTAGTAATAGTAATTGGTTGTCGTGTATGTGTAGCTTATTGTGCTAGTCTCCCCTTTGTTCAGATGCACAGTCCACTCCAGCTTGTTTTGCTCATCCCTCTTAGGAGGTATTGACGAAGCTGAGAGCTCCACTACATCCCCCGAATTCATCCAGTCCCTCACTGTGAGCTCAACATTCTCATCCTTCCTGTTCTCCAGGCTCAAAGTGACTTTGTAGGTTGTTGTTTGTGCACCCTTGTATTCCTGTGCAGTTGTGCTGTTTACCTGCTTCTTTACTACTACCTCCGGGACATCAGCAACAGTCACTTCCGCCTCCTTTCCTTTTGGAGTGTACTCTATATTGTCCTCTCCAATGAAATCCCCATTCAGGTAGACTCTTGCCGTGCCGGAACCCCAGCTTTGGTCTCCAGTATTGTTTATCTTGTAAACGTTATGCGGCCTCTCCCAGGTGGTATCCCAAATATACTGCCTCCTGAATTTCGCCGGGTTTTCAAAAAGGGCGAGATTCCTTGTCTCACCATTCTTGAGCGTTATTGGGTCGCCTAGGGTGTAAACATAGTACCCGCCAAGGAATGAGCTCACAAAGTTGTATACTGCAGAAGCTCCAACTTCCGCATCCAAGGCTTTGGGCGCGTATGCGCTCTCACTGTAATACCTTGAATTTACCGGATAGTAGCTGATCATATGCGGGTAGCCCACGACGACCTTGAGCCTGACGTTCTCCCAATCCTCCCCGGCATTGTTTGAAACGTCTGCCCAAGCCTGCATGCTGCCGTCTCCCATGTCCAGATCCGAGGGAATGTAGTACTTGTAATTGACATTCCATGTGACACCTGGAACAAGATAGCTCATTGATATCTTATGGGTGCCACCGGTTGAACGCTCGTCTATTCGCAAACCCTTCTCGGTTTCGTTTATCACCACATCCTGTTTGTATTTTGAATACGGCGTTTCCAGCTGTTCTATGTCATCAAACCCGATAACAACTAACTTATCCTCAACCTTTATCCCCAGTTTCTGGGGGCCGAACCAGGATAAAACTCCGCTCTGCCACCCATTCTTAGTCAGCACCCTTATTGAACTGCCGGCACTTCCATTCAGAATCTCATCAAAGGTCAGGTATCTCGTATCGGTTCTCTGGTTGACAAGCTCGTAACGGCTTACCTCCCTCACTCCACCTTTGTCATCGCTTACTGATATGCTGTCAACAATTCCCGATGGGGTGAAGTTCTTTATCAAAAGAGATATTTCGCCTCCTGTCAGGTCAAGAGTGTTGCCTCTCTTTATGAATGCAAACCCATTTGAGTAAACTGTCGCATCGGTTACAGGCACCTGCACCGAGACGTTAACCCTATCCGCAAAGCATACTGAAAGCAGGATGAGTACAACGCACGCAGCGTTGAAAGTTTTTCCTCCCATGTTTACAGTTAGATACCAACTGCTATTTAAAAAGTGTGTTTTTGTTTGGGAACATGCTAACAACCGGTGGGCGGTTTAGCTTTTAAATTTTGGCGTTTAATTACTTAGCTGGTGTGATGCATGCACGAGGAACTTGCTGATTTTGCAGTGGGCTATTCTGTCCGGAAGGGCGCAGATTATGCGGAAGCTAGGGCGGAACATAGCGAGGGAGAAAGCTTCTCGATGAAAAATGGCATGCTCCATGCTGCAGGCTTTGAGAAGGAGGATGGGATCGGGATAAGAATAATCATTGGAGGAGCGATGCAGTTCATCTCGACCAATGAACTCAGCAAAAAAAAATTGAAAGGGATGATAGACAAGGCTCTGAGAGCCGGTCGGAACTCCGCCAAAATCGCCTCAAAAATAGATATGAGCGACGTGCCGGTTGAGAGACAAAAATACGAAGTTGAACAGAAGGTGAAGAGCAATGAGGTGGATTCCCGTGGCAAGATGGGGGAGCTGTTTGAGATTGAGGATGAACTTAAGGAAAGCAAGTTGAACATAGCCGCAAGGTTCCTTTCACTTTCTGATGAGGCAGTCGGTAAATGCTTTGTAAATTCTGAGGGCAGCAGGATAAGCTCACTAATCCCCCATGTGGACTTCCACTCGCTTATTACCGTTGTGGAAGGCGGGCAGACAGCCCAGAGGACCGTACAGCTCAGCGAGACAGGCGGTTGGGAGATAGTGAAGGGCTGGAATCTGCCAGCCAAACTTCTTGAGGAGGCTAAGGCCCTTTCGAACAACCTCAAGTACGGCAAGCCTGCTCCGAAAGGCAAGGTGGATGTGGTCGCTGCACCAGAAGTTGTGGGCATAGCGATGCATGAGAGCGTGGGCCACCCCTATGAGGCCGACAGGATACTTGGCAGGGAGGCTGCCCAAGCCGGTGAATCATTCATGACTCCTGATATGGTGGGCAGGAGGATAGCAAAGGAGTTTGTGGATGTTGTCGACGAGCCGGCAGTTCCTGGGAGCGCAGGCTACTTCCTCTTCGATGATGAGGGAGTCAGGGCCAGAAGGAAGTATCTTATAAAAAAAGGAGTGATAAACGAGCTCCTGCACAACAGGGAAACAGCCTTCTCGCTCAATACAAAGAGCAATGGCTCCGCAAGGGCGATGAACTACGCATGCGAGCCAATAGTCAGGATGTCGAACACTTTCCTGCTTCCCGGGGAGCTTTCGGAAGAGGAGATAATCGAGGATATCAAATTTGGCGTTTACATGAAGAGCTTTATGGAGTGGAATATCGATGACAAAAGGGTGAATGAGAGGTACGTTGGGAGTGAAGCCTATCTGATAGAGAAGGGCGAGATAACGAGTCCAGTAAAAAGGCCTGTTATTGAGACTACCACTTTCGACTTCTTCTCATCGATAGCCGCAGTGGGGGACAAGGTTGGTTACTACGCCGGAACCTGCGGAAAGGGTGAGCCCTCTCAGGGAGTACCGGTATGGATGGGCGGCCCTGTTGTGAAACTTGCCGGGATAAGGCTTGGGTGAGCTGATGGATTTTGATTTACTTGAAAAAATGGTAAAAAGGGCGCAGGAGCTTGGCGCCGATGATGTGGTGGCAAACGGTGAGGAGTCAACGGAATGGCAGTTGAAATTCGTTGATAACAAGATAGCGACTGGAATGAGCAGCCATGAGACATGCATCTCCCTTTTTGTTTCCAAGGACAAGAGGACAGGCGTGACCGCAATAAAGGACCTCTCAAAAAGGAACATAGAGGAGTCCATCGCAAAGCTGCTTCGTTTCACAAAGAAGATGCAGCCCAATGAGGAGTACAGCGGAATAGCCCGGGGACCTTTCAAGTACAGACCCGTACATGGGGGCTATGACGGAAGGATCGGAAAGCTTGAGGGAAGAGCTGCGGATCTTGTAGAGGAAGGCATAAACGCGTCGCTTGCCCAAGGTGCGGTGAGAGCTTCTGGAGTTCTTAGATATAATGTTGGAGAGGAATTTCTTGTTACATCGAACTCTGTAGAGACCAGAGACAGAGGTACAGGAATATATTTCTCGATAAGGGCGCTTGCTGATAAGGATGCATCGGGCCATAAGGTATGCTGCTCAACAACGTTGAGTGACTTCTCACCAGAAAACGCAGGGCAGAGGGCGGGAGAGATAGCAAAGAAGGCATTGAATCCGGTGAGAGGCGAGGCTGGCAGGTAT
>JAPLWT010000003.1 GCA_026396455.1 Microcaldota archaeon
GGATTTGATGTTGTGGAGTACAAAATAACAAAGAGCAACAAATGCCCCAACTGCGGGGTGAACATAAAGATAGTGAACAGTCCAAAAGGTATATAACTCTTGTAATCCCAATTTCTTTGGTAGTAAAATGAGCAGACTTACAGAACTTCTACAGATGTTCAAGAGCAGGAAGAAGCTCGAGCTTAGCGAAGTTGCCAAGGTGCTTGGGCTGCCTGAGGCATCAGCGATGCTGTGGGCCAGAACCCTCAAGCAGGATAATGTCATAGACATAGTGCAGGAGGGAGAAAAAACATCTCTAGTCCTCCTGCAACAGGAGAAGACTCGCCCGCTAACAGAAGAGAAGCTACTCGCCCAATTCCCAGCTGGGGAGGCAATTCCCGCAAAAGAACTCTCAAAAATCATCAATGAATATGCAGAAAAAATCGAGGAGATGAAAAAGAAGAGCGCGGAGCTGAGAAACATAGAGAAGGAGAAGTCCGACATGCTGTACAAGGATTATGTGCCGCTGGAGAGAAAGTTTGAGGTTGAGCTGCACCTAGTCAATGAGCACCTTGTCGAGAAAGAGAACATAATAAAGGATCTTGAAGGCAGGATAAAGGAAGTTCCCAAGAGGATAAGCCTAATGGAAGCAAATGCGACAAAGCTTGAGAAGATTGAATCCTACATCCATTCCAACCTCGAGAAATCGCGGGTCGGGATAGAGAAGGAAGTCGACA
The DNA here is from genome assembly GCA_026396455.1 of Microcaldota archaeon. Taxonomy (GTDB): domain Archaea; phylum Micrarchaeota; class Micrarchaeia; order Burarchaeales; family Fermentimicrarchaeaceae; genus Fermentimicrarchaeum. Next base: position 717 of record JAPLWT010000003.1, read on the forward strand.
GGATAGAAGAGATACGCTCCCTCGTTGACAAGTACACTTCCGAAGTTAACAGGAGGATACAGGACCAGCTCTCAAGCATGAGGAATGTCCAGAAGGAGCTGGCAAGGCTGAAGAAAATGGAGGATTGGATATACCTGCAACAGGATATGCTTGAGAAGAACATGAAGGATTACTCACAGATGAGAAAACAGAGCGTGGATGAGCTTGAGGAACTCAGAGACCTGATGAGGGCGGGCTTCCTGAAGAAATACGAGAAAGAACTCAGAAGGATGAGGGAGGCGCATCTCGAGGAAACAGAGAAGATAAAGGCAAGGGAGAGGGAGTTCCAGGCAAGGATAAATATTGGGACGAAGGATCTGGAGAAGCTCACTGAGGAGAGCGACAAGATTGTCAAAGTATTCGAGCTTCTTTCAAAGAAGAAACTAACACTTGAAGAGAAGAGCGAGGAAAAAGAGACCTTCGTTGGAGAGCTTGAGAGACTTCCACCCGCTTGGATAGAGTGACTGTTCATAAATCAGAGGGGGATTGAATGAGCATCTTGAAGGAAACTGACCCTGAGGTCTACGAAGCTATAAAAAATGAGCTTGGAAGGCAGAGGTATGGGCTGGAGCTCATTCCATCTGAGAACTTTGCAAGCCTGGCAGTGCTTGAGGCGCAGGGAAGTGTTCTCACCAACAAATACTCCGAGGGGTACCCGGGCAAGAGGTATTACGGGGGAAACCAATTCATTGATATGGCGGAGACCCTGGCAATAGGGCGAGCAAAGAAGCTTTTCGGAGCTGATCATGCAAATGTTCAACCGCATTCCGGAAGCCAGGCAAACATGGCCGCGTATTTTGCATTCATGGAGATTGGGGACAAGATGATGGGCCTCAGCCTGACCCACGGGGGGCACCTCTCCCAGGGCAGTCCAGTCAACTTCTCAGGAAAATGGTATAAGGTGATTCCCTATTACCTCGACAAGGAGACCCAGACGCTGGATTACGATGCTATCAAGAAGATAGCTGTGCAGGAGAAGCCTAAGCTCATCCAGTGCGGCTATACTGCCTACCCGAGAGTTATAGACTTCAAGGCTTTCAGGGAAATTGCAGATGAAACTGGCGCTTACTTCATGGTTGACATGGCGCACATAGCAGGCTTGATAGCAGGAGAAGCGCATCCCTCGCCTGTTCCGCACGCAGATGTTGTCACAAGCACCACTCACAAAACCCTCAGGGGACCCAGGGGTGCCATGATACTGTGCAAGGAGAAATATGCCGTCAATATAGACAAGGCGGTTTTTCCAGGCCTGCAGGGAGGGCCTCTTGAACATGTGATAGCCGCAAAAGCGGTCTGCTTCAAGGAGGCAATGCAACCCAGCTTCAAAGAATACGCAAAGCAGATAGTGAAGAATGCAAAGGCACTTGCGGATGAGCTGATGAAGTTCGGCTTCAAGCTTGTCTCAGGAGGGACTGACAATCATCTCATACTAATAGACTTAACAACAAAGGGCATGACTGGCAAGGAAGCTCAGGAGCTTCTTGACAAAGTGGGCATAACAACGAACAAGAATACCATTCCCTATGATACCCAGAAGCCTTTCATAACAAGTGGATTGAGACTTGGCACCCCGCCCCTCACAACAAGAGGAATGAAGGAAGGGGAGATGAGGGAGATAGCCGGGATGATCACAAAGGTTCTGGACAGCAAGGGGGATACTGCAACTCTTGAGAAGGCGAAGGTTCAGGTGAAGGAGCTGTGCGAAAGATTCCCGCTCTACAAATCCATGGGTGCATAGATGAAAATAATCGATGGAACTGCAATTGCAAAGCAGATGCTTGACGAGTTGAAAATCCAGGTAGAGGAGAGCGGGCTCTCGCCAAAACTTGCAGTCATACTTGTTGGCGACGATCCGGCTTCAAAAATATACATGAAGAGCAAGGAAGCTGCGTGCTCCCATATCGGCATAAGATACGAGAAATACCTGCTCCCGCAATCAACTCAAGACGAGTTGCTTAACCTGATCAAAGAGCTTAATGAAAGCGAGGTGAATGCAATACTGCTTGAGATGCCTCTTCCGCGAGGTATTGACGGAGATGCTGCGCTAGAAGCAATAGACCCCATAAAGGATGTGGACGGCTTTCATCCCATCAACATGGGCAAGCTCCTTATTGGAGATGAAACTATAGCACCTTGCACGCCTCTGGGGGTAATAGAGCTGCTGAGGAGGAGCAATATTGAAATTTTTGGCAAGCACGTAGTAGTCGTGGGAAGAAGCAATATTGTCGGGAAACCTATGGCAGCCATGCTGCTCAACAGGGATGCAACAGTCACAGTATGCCACAGCAAAACAAAAAACCTTGCAAAGATTACAAAGGAAGCGGACATACTTATAGTAGCAATCGGAAAGCCCCGCTTCATAACAGCCGAAATGGTGAAGGAAGGTGCGGTTGTCATAGATGTTGGAATAAATAATCCCGGAGGAGCAGTTGTGGGAGATGTTGATTTTGAGAAAGTAAAGGAAAAAGCATCTGCCATAACACCTGTGCCTGGCGGAGTTGGACCCATGACTGTTGCTTCGCTCATGAAGAATACTCTCTCTCTTGCTATAGCACAGAGTGGCTGATTTCATGAATTACGCAGAGACTGTGAAATACCTCAATAGCTTTGGCAGGTTCGGCATAAAACTAGGTTTGTCCAGAACTTCCGGGCTGCTCGGGCTGCTGGGAAACCCGCAGAACGATTTCAAATCAATCCATATAGCAGGTACGAATGGCAAAGGCTCTGTTGTCACCATGATAGGTACCGTACTGCAGGAATCCGGCTTCAGAGTGGGAATGTATACATCCCCCCATCTGGATGATTTCAGGGAGAGGATAACTGTAAATGGAGCTCCAATCCCTAGAAACTACCTCCTCTCCCTAGTTGAAAGAGTCAGGCCACTAATACCCGAAGTTGAGAGAAGCAGCACCCAGCCTACCTTCTTTGAGGTTACAACTGCAA
>JAPLWT010000062.1 GCA_026396455.1 Microcaldota archaeon
ATGAATACGAGTTCTCGTCAAACTCCGTGACAAGGGTTGTTGCGATTCTCCCGCAGTTCTGGCAGACTGGCATGAGTGCATTCCACTCGGCCGGGAGCTCCTGCTTCAGTGATGACTCTGAAACAATTTTCTTCGCCTTCTCGTGGTTTCTCAGGAAGAACCTTGCGAGGGAGTCAAACCTCCCTTCCGCGTAAAGCTGGCTTGCCCTCTCAAGCTTCGGCGAGACCTCCAGGATTTTCATCACGTCTATTGCCTCTGAGAAGAAATGCTCGCCGTAGGACTCGTGGCATCCCGCAGGGTCCGGCACATCGCAGAGCGGCTTGCCCAAGTGGGGAGTGAGCTCCTTCTCATATTTCATTAGATTTACTGGGACAGCATCAAATGCATCATATATATCTGCTATGAAGTGAAACTCCGTCCGGTAGCCCTTTTCCTTAAGGTATCTCTCAATGGCAGAAGAGAAGAGGAACTCGCACAGTGTCCCGACATGCAGGCTTCCGCTCGTTGTTATGCCTGATGTGATTATGTAAGGCTCCTCTTTTTCGGCAACGATTCTGTCGCTGAGAATTTCAACCCAGTGCCTAGGTTCTTTCTCCATTCAATCACAGTTTTATCTTCAGGAATTCTTTTGAGGCAAAGGTATTCTTAAAAACTCCCCTGGCGCTCTCCACCATGCCTGCAATAGTCTTATCATCATACTCTGGGTTGAAGTGGAAGAGGAACAGCCCCTTTGCCCCTGCCTCCCGGGCAATCCTTGCAGCACCTCTGGGTGAGGAGTGGCCGGTGTTAATCTTCACATTCTTAAAATCCTCATCAGAGAAGTATGTCTCATGCACAAGCACATCGCAGTTCCTTGCAAGCCTGACGGTTGCATCGCAGGGGAGGGTATCCGTGGCATAGACGAAGCTTCTGCCGTTATTCTCAATCCTAATCCCGAGCACAGGGTCGGAATGGGAGAGATGGGCGGTTTTTATGACAGAATCAAAAATTCCCTGCTTCCTCTTCAGCTCTTTGAATTTCACCTTAACTTTGAATAGCGGTGAGTCGAAGTAGAAGGGGTAGATTGGCTTCCTCATTATCCTGTCAACTGCTTTCTTCACCCCCTTTTCCCCGTATATTGTGAGCTCTTTCCTCTTTATTGTTTTTGAAAAAGATGTTATGCCAAGTATGTGGTCCAAGTGGAAGTGGGAGAGCAGCAGGCAGGTGGGCTTGCTGAAGTCCACAACCTCGTTTATCCAATAGATTCCTGTCCCGGCGTCTAGGAGATAGTTGCCTCCCTTAGTTTCGACAAGCACGCAGGAGGTCTGCCCTTTTTTGGAATACCACCCTCTTGTTCCCAGAAAAGTTATTTCCATAAAACCATCAGAAGCGGGCCCGGTGGGATTCGAACCCACGACCTATTGGTTTCCCTAGATTTTTAAGAGCCAACCGCTCTGGCCAAGCTGAGCTACGGGCCCGCAGAGTTAAGTATATAGCCAATAGAGTATAAAAATTTGAGCATGATTGCCGTACTCAGACTGGGGCACAGAGTGGGAAGGGACGTCAGAATAACAACACATATCTGCCTGGCAGCCCGAGCTCTTGGGGCCGGCAAAGTTTTCCTTTCTGGGGAGAAGGATGAGTCCGTCATAAAGAGCATCGAAGGAGTCACAAAAAGATGGGGAGGGCAGTTTGAAGTGGAGTACAGGAAGGACTGGCGCGCCGTCATGAAGAGCTGGAAGGGCAAAACTGCGCATCTCACCATGTATGGGGAACCTTTGAATGAAAAGATACAGCTTCTGAGGAAAGAGAAAGATTTACTTGTCATTGTGGGGGCCGAGAAGGTGCCTTCCGAGGTGTACAGGAATGCCGACTTCAACATTTCTGTATCCGGGCAGCCTCATTCCGAGGTAGCTGCTTTGGCTGTCTTCCTCGACAGGCTTTTCGAGGGGAAGGAGCTTGAAAAGACGTTCAAAAATGCAAAATTGAAGGTGATACCCCAAGCGCATGGCAAGCTCACTGAAGAGAAAAATGACTAATTTTGGCATAAAGAGCGTTAAGGATATATATTCTTTCATCCATAATTATACCATGAGGACGAGGAGGCGCAAAGTGCACTCCAGAGCCAGAAAGCCAGCTCCAAGGAAGAAGGTGGCTGCAAGGAAACACACCATAAGG
>JAPLWT010000033.1 GCA_026396455.1 Microcaldota archaeon
GCAAGTCTAAATATTGAAACAGGAGTTGTATTTGAGTAATTCGTATTCACGGAATCATTTGACAGCATTGCAGAAACACTTATCGTGAAATTATCGCCGAGATTTATCGCATTGGGAATCATAACGACTTTAAACCCTGACATATTCGCAAGAAATCGCTGGATGGTGTAGTTATATAAAACCCATAACGGGTCCGTGGATGGCGGAGTGTTATAGTAAGAGTACTTCATATTTGGATTCCGGGTGACTGTGCTGGAAGTCACATTTGCCTCTTCGATAGTATTATTCATCCCATCCCATTCCACCCCAAGAGGGAATGGATAGGCGTATAATGTAAAGGTACGTATGCCATTGTGGGATGAATTAAAGAGCACAACGCAGGAGGGGTGAGGATTATCTTGAGCGGAGTATGACTGTCTACTGCACTCTAACGCGTCATAGTCCTGAGATCCTGTGGAGTTGAACATGTTCTGCTTTACTGCTATTACTTGGGTGCATGTACCCAATGCGCACGTAGAAACATACGGGTTGCCATCATAGCTACTGTTGCATATGTTACCATACCTGTCCTGGACTTTAACTGAAAGGGTAAAGGTTTTGTTTGGTTCGCCAGTTATGGTATGTGATGACACGGGTGTTAGCCCGTTGATGGCTGTTAGATTGACATAATCGGGGATAGTATGGTTTACATAAACGAATGTGTCCGCTGGAAAATCAACATGGTCTATACTAGTTCCCCAACCGCACTGCCATTGCGGACCACCCGGAATTGTTCCCCATCCCACATGTAACGGCTGGTATTGGCCTGCTATAGTAATCGGGCTTAATGGATACGGATTAGGCAGCTTCACATAGCCAGTGTATCTATACTGAGTTCCTAACCCTTGAACTCCTCCAGGATTGAGAAAGCCTATTTTACCGTTCCAGTCAAAACCCACGTCTACGGTGTTTAGAACCCCAGGACAAGCACCACAACCCGTAATTTCTGCGCCAACCGATACATTTGGAGACCCAGCCTCAACTGTGTAGTGATCAGTATGCCAAAAAGGGCCGGCGGGGTCACCCGTGGTCATCCATTGTACGTCGCAATAATTCGGATATTGGCATTGGTTAGCAATGCATTGCTGAGGTTGGCTGTAGTCGTCTATGCCTGTGCAGGCGCAGTCCCCGGGGCAGGTTCCGCAGTTCTCGCTGCAGTCGCATGCTCCATTTCCGCAGTGAACACCACAGTCCGCTTGACAGTTGCAGGTGGTCTCGCCACACATGCATGATCCATCACCGCAAAAGTTAACGCCGCAGTCCGCTGGGCAGGTGCATTTGGTCTCCGTCCCATTGCAGACCCCATCGCCGCAAAACTGCCCCCACACCAGCGAGGAGAGGAATGAAGTTATCAATAAAAGGAGCAGGAATTTTTTCAGGTATTTCCGAACTCCATCCATATGATCACTTATTTCTTCGTTTATCTTATTATTTAATCTTTATGGCTATACTATTTGGCTATACTATTATACTATCTTATCTCCCAAGAATCTCCCCAAAATTACCTGAATGTATGAGCTGGATGTTGCCAGTGTCTATCTCAGACTTTAGGATGAGGGCCAGTTGACTGTAGGATAGATCAAGCCTTTTTAGAATGCCCTCCAGCTCAGCCTTGGTCTCGAAAACTACGAAATTCTTGCCAGTTCCTACAAGCCCAAGTGCTCTCTTGAATGTGTCCTCATCAGTGTATATGTGTATGTATATCGGTTCACCCTTCACACTTACCATCATGTCGCAGTCCTTCCTCGCATTAAGCTCAGTGAAGGGTATTGCATTGTTTATGAAGAAGTTCCTTAACAGTCTGAAGATGGCGAGGTACCTCATGCTCCTGCCACTCTTGCTCTCCCAATCCTTCAGGCCGTAGAAGTTGATTGCCTTTGTAACATCACCGGTATCTGTGAGTTCCTCAAGTATTTTATCAAGGTTATAATCGGTTATGAGAATCGGCACTCCCTTGTATGTTATCTTCCTTCTCATTTCATTCTTGAGTTCCTGCGCACTGAGGGGCATGAAACTCCACTTGTACTCCTTGTTAACCGAGTCGAAGAGGCTGAGGAATGAGAACCTGGATATGGGGACCACAACCTTTTCAAGTGGCGGGAAGTCGGGCACATCGATACTATAGATTGGTTTCTCAGGCATTCTCAAAGCAACTGCGAATATGATCACAACTGCTAAGAGGATGATTATTCCGATATTGAATGGATTATCCAGCCAGTTGGGGGGCTTCCTTCGGTATGTATCCAGATGTACCATGTTACCGCTAACGTTTATCTTGAATGTATAGTTTCCAAAGGGAAGCACAGCGGGGGAGGTATAATTGAACGCGCCATTGGAGTCCGTCGTTGTCAAGAAGGGGGTGTCCAGCAAATCCTTGGTTGGGGAGTTGTTCAGGTTTATTAACACCACCCTCCCGGTAACTGGCTCAGTTGGGCGGTCAGGGGCTGACGATATCGGGTCCTGCGGCAGAGTTGCTGAGAAGAAGAATAATGGGTTCTCTGCATCCCATATAGCAAGACCAAGATTGATATCCACTGGCGGAACACTAAGGAATGATTGGGCGTAGACGTAGTGGTCATCATCCTCTGCCCTCAGCGTGTAGTTCCCTGTCTCAAAAGCGACAGTGAATATGGTTGAACGCGTGTATTCTTTCTGGATATTTATGGTCTGAACAAACTCTTTCCTGACGAACTTGTTGTCCTTGTATGCATACACGCTAAGGTTGGCTTCCTTGGGTCTTGTAAAGTTCTCATTGAGCTTGAAATCTATTATGAGATCCCTGTCGCCGCTGACTGCCTTTGACCTATGGTACATCTCACCGTTGACAGTGTTGGTTAGCCTCTTGCCGAATAAATTGTAGTAGATTTGGGTATTGTTGGGGGAGTTGGTCTTGAGATACACATTCGCCCAGCCGGTTTGGTATGGCGAAGGCTGTAGGTATATCATTGACGGGGTGGAGTTCGTCTCATGAATCTTGCCCGCGGGTATAGTCAGGCTGCCAACAGTGAGGGGTTGCTGCCACACCACGTTGTATATGGCACGGCTTACGTCAGCTGCAGCATCGTTGCCATTATAGCCCCAACCTATATCAATGCTCCTTGGGAAGACCACGAAGTAACCATCATTGCTCTTAGTGAATGAAATGGCGCAGTGAATGTTGCTGGAGACGGAGAAAGCAGGATTTTTGAACTTATAGACATCGGGGCATGTGAGTAGGTCGAACCTCTTCCGGTAGCTTATGTTGTACCGATCTAACTGAGAGATAGGTATGGGAGAAACCGAGCCGTTGCTGTTGAGGGCCTCGTCCAGCTCGCTGCCTATGAATAGTATGACGAATCCCCTGTTCATCAGCTTTCCCAAGTCAGCCCCGCTCTCAAGCCCCACAAGCTGGCTGGGTATCTTGCCTGTTGGGACAATTATTATTGAGCGTCGGGTCAACCTGTCGAGCTGGTATATTTTTACTTGGTTTAGCGTTGAGTTTTCGTCTATCAGCCCATAGTCCTTCAGGTCTCTTTCCAGCGATTTCCTGAAGTCGCCCAGCCCCTCGCATTCAGTGCAGCCTGGTGAGCTGTAGCTGGAGTAATCCAGCAGGTATATGTCTTTAGGAACCTCGTCCTGAAACAGCTTTACATCAACTGTTGTGTCCCTTATGCCCTTTCCATTCAACTGGGAGAGTATGTATATGATATTCTGGTGTCCAGATTCTGGCGGACCGTAGGCGTTTAACCTGGGATTTCCGTAGTCCAGCACACCTGAATCAACAATCGTGAACTCAATACTCGGGGTTACATTTGCGGGTGGAGGCGGTGGTGGATTAATATTGAAGATGAAGAATAGGGCGATAATGAGGACTAGGAGATATGCAATTATGATTATGAATATATTCCTCTTCCTCATCTCTCACCCTCTTTGAGTAACCCGAATCTTTTGAGAATCGCAACCACTCTCCGATTGAGCTCATTCTCCTCTTCCTTATACCTCTTTTTCATTATGAAGTGCTTTGTGTTGTAGAACCTCCTTCTAGAGCGCAGAAGGTACGTCTCCTTCTTAACTTTAGATTCAAGTATGTTTTCCTTATCCTGGAGTTGCTCCATCAGTTCACCCTATGGACTCCAGATAACCTTGAGTTACCATCGAGTTAAGTAGATGCTCAACGCGAGACTCTAGTACGTTATATATTTTTGCGAACTCAGTAATGTTTATCTCATTGTGGTGAAGCTCAAGCCACTCCTGTATCTTCACTCTGAGAGTATCATCCGAAGGGGACTCAAGTTCCTTGAGCCTTAGGACCAACTCATCATTCTTTGCCTTTAGTTCGAAGGTTTCCTTTGTGAGTTTTGAGAGAGAGGTACTAAGAGTCTCAATCTTCCTCTGCAGGTATAGGGATTCACTGTTCAGTATATCATACTTGGAGTATATCTCATCGTAGGTGGATGAGGCGAATTCCGTTATATCCGTCAAGGTGCTTCTTATGACCTGGTAGAACTGCTTGTGGTCTAACTCGTATGTATGCCCCACAAGAGTTAGGATGTCCAGGAAGTGCTTGAAGACCTCTATTTTCCTCTTTCTCTGGCTGATGCCTGGGACTAGGGTGTAGTCCATCTCAATCTCATTGGGCCTGAAGTAAACTATCGAGAATAGGTACGGGTTCTTCTTTATATCCCTGCTCTCCACGTTGAGGGCCACTACATAATCCCCTTCAACTGAAAGCTGCAGCGAGCTGAGGGCGGAGAGCATATTTGTTATCTCGCTAAGGTCCTTTATTCTTCTAGCAGGAAGCTTGAAGCCTTTCACCTGCGGCGCAGGGACCTCGTCCTTCAGATCCTTCTTCTGCTGCTCCTTCTTCTCAGGTGCGGGCTTCTGCTCCTTCTTTTCAGCTACCAATTCTTCCTTTTTTTCCACCATGTTTCTCAACCTTTGGGAAGTATGAAGTCAGGAAAGCAATCAACATGAAAACCAGCGCGACTATGATTGATATTATGACTGCCAGGAATAAGGACATCAGGCTATGCGAGATAAGAAGGAGCATCACAAAAACCAAAGTTGCAAGAATTCCCCAGGTCATCAGTGTTCTTTCAAACCTGCGCCTCTTCTCCTCCGCTTTCTGCATGCAATCATTGCATACCACTAGAGTGTTATTCGCTGCGATATGAAGCCTGTTCTTTATCTTCCTCATTGTTTCAATATACATGTCATCCTCTACCCGGTTCCCCTTCTTCTCCCCCTTGCATACGATACAGATCGATTTTTTCATTCAATCATCCTTTAAGGATAACTTCCTGGACTTTCTTATCATCAACGCCAGCCTTCTTGAAATCCGCCTTTGAGGATATGGTCATGAGAACTGTCTCCTCTATTCCAATCTCTTTAAGGAAATTGGAGGCCTGCGTCCTGCTGGCTCCGAATTTTTCCAAGGTTAGCACGAATGTAACAACATCCATGCGCCTGTTCCTCCTATCGAAGAGGGTTATGACCTCCTCAAGGTGCGCATCGCTCAGGCCGAACTGCTTGAGCTTCTTTCTAAGCTCGGTTTTGTCAAAGGGATACGATTTTGCCAATATCCCACCTACTCTCCAACCTTAGCATATATCTTGTTGAGTATATCAATTATCATGGTGTCTTCCATCCCAACTCCTTTTAGGAAGGAGGTTATATTAGACCTTGCAAGGTTATTTTTCTCAAGGAACTCCACGAAAGTGAGGATGTCTATGTGCTTGTTGCTCCTATTGAAACTGTTTATCAGTTCTGATGCCCGTATGTCGTCCATTCCGAACTCAGTGAGCTTATTCTTGAGTTCATTCTTCTCGAATGAGTAGTTCTTGGGGATATCCTCGTCTGAGAGCTGAGCCTGGGTGAGCAATGATTCAACATCTAGGAAGTATTCCTCGAGGGGCTCCTCTCCATGCACCCTTTCCAGTACGAATGTCTCCGGGAATCTTGTGGTCGTCTGGAATGCCATGTTTACGGCGCACTGCCCCACACCGAACTTGCTTATCTCTGCCCTTATGAAATCGCTGAAGTTCAATGAACCCTGAATGTAATCCAGGAAGCTCTGGAATTTCACTCTCAGTATAAAGGAGGTTCCAACGTTTGAGAAAATCGCCTCATGTATGTCCGTCGGGTTCTGGGATGCGACTATGAGCCCGAAGTTATACTTTCTTCCCTCCCTTACAATCATTATGGCATCCGACCTCTCATCCTTTGCTATTTTCCACGCTTCATCAAGCACAACGAGCACTTTCAAGGCTTTTGTGGCGGACCAGCCAGTTGCTCTCATCTTCTCCTTCAGGAATTGGAGTACGAACAGGCCTGCAAGACCCCTCATGACCTCATCGGGTAAGCCGCTCAGGTCAAGATCGACCAGTCCGACTTCAGTCAGCTCCTCAAGCTTCACTGTGCTCTGCTGTGCGAAGTAGTCCTCACCTGGCCTGCAGAAGTTCCTCAGACGGTATACTGCATTTTCAAGCTCTGCAGGAAATTCGTAGGAACCTGATTTGATCTTGTCCTCAAGTATTCTCACGACTTCCTTAAGAGTAGGCGGATTAATGGGGTTGCCCGCCGAATCTTTATGCTCAGTCTCAATGAGCTTGAAGCCGGCCTCTTCGTATGTCTTCTCAAGCGCTTCCTCAGTAAGCCTCTTCTGCTCCGGGTACTGGCTGATATCAGTGAGTATCTCCAGAGTCCTTATTATCTGCTTCACCCTGTCAAGCGGCTTCATCCCCCCCAGGTCAAGCAGGTTGATGAAGTCCCCTTTCCCAAGGGAGATTATCCTGCCACCGGCCTGCTTCACCCATGCCCTATACTCGCCTGCCCAGTCGATTATTATTGCGTTGCTTCCCCACACAAAGGCAGCTCTTGATAGGAAGGTTTTGACGAAATATGATTTTCCAGCGCCAGTTATCCCAACTATGCACATATGCGGGTTGGTAAGGTATTCATAGGACCAGTTGAAAGGCATGTGGAATATTTTTGTCTTTCCAATATAGATGGAGTTTGATGGGTCAAGGGTAATGAACTCCGCAGGTGGCTCGGGAGGCCTAACAAAGAGTGGCCTTCTTGCCAATTCCCTGCTCATGATTGGTTGGACCTTTAGTACTCCCATGAATAACACTTTTATATTGAAGCCTTTAAATCTTTAGGTGATGACGGAATTGCGACTTCCCACTCGAAACATTTCTTCAAATCTTCTCCGATAAGGGTCACCATTTCAATGTTGAGCGCATTGGAGAAAGTTGCCTTTAACTCGTTTGCCTGCGACTTCGCTGCCGCCATTGCTGCCTCTGCACTCACCCCAACCGCGGTTGTCATAGCATACATTATTGTTCCCAAAGGCTTCTCACCTGCGGACAACCTTGCGAGCATCTCATTCTGCTTTGCGACCTCCCTGTCCCATTTGTCCACTGTTATTGCATCAGGCCTTGGCTTCTCCCTCTCCCTTCCAAGCTTCAGCTGGGCTGCCGCCCTGTTCGTCTCAATATCCTCCCTGAATTTCACCAAGTCCTCGATGTATGTGATGAGGGAGAATCTGAATGGGAAGTTCACGCTCGCAACGGCTCTCTCCCACAGGTCCATGTAAGGTGCCTTTTGCTCCTCCACTCCCACCACTGAGGATTCATAGAACCTCGCGTATAGGAACATCGTTGCGTAATAAACACCTCCGACGTTCTTTATTATGGCAGCCTGCGAAGGCGGTATCTCAAACCCTCCGACACGGATCTCGCTAACTTTAAGGAATCTTGTTACGAAAGGCAGTATGATGAAGCCAACCATGTATATAATTACGCTGAGTATTGCGCATGTAAAACTGGCAAGGATTGCAAGAATCGCGAAGAAACCAAGGCCACGGGTAGTGAGACTGAGCAAAGCGCAGATTAGGGTGATGCCTAGTGATGCAGCGGTGAGCGTTTTCTCATTTATTCCAACCTTTATTCCCAAAGGCATCAGACCCTCTCCTCCCTAATGACGGGCGGTATGAGATGCTCCCACTCGAAGCACCTCCTCATATCATCGCCAGTCAGCACTGCCACCTCCGCGTTCAGAGTGGTGGCTATGGTAGATTTTATCTCGTTTGCTTGGTTCTTCACTGCTGCCAGCGCCATGTCTTCTGTCGCACCTTCTCCAGTAGTCATTATGTATGTAATCTGGGATATGGGGTTATCGCCAACCATGAGTTTTGAAATTATGTTATCCCACATCGATATCTCCCTCTCAATTGTTTCTGTTGTGAATTCGTTTGGCTCTGGTTTGCCTTTCTCGTTTGCAAGTCTGAGCTGCGCATCAGCTTTCTTGGCCTCTATGATCTCCTTGTATTTTGATAGGTCTTTGACATAGGATGTAAAGCAGAATTTCGTTACAAATTTCAGGCTGGATACTGCCCTCTCCCACAGGTCCATGAACGCGTATTTTTCCTCATTGCTTTTCTCTGTCGTCGACTCGTATATCTTGACATGAATAAACATTGACGCGTAGTAGGTACTGCCCACCTTTTTGATTACTGCGTCCTGGCTGGACGTTATTGTATAAGGCTCCTCTATTACGTCTATCACCCTCACCCTTCTTGTGAGGAAAGGCACTATCCAATAACCGTATTTGAATATTACCAATCCGATAGTCGGGAGGGCTGCGGCAATTATGATGATTAGTGCCGTCATCTGGCCCACTCCACCAGTGACAAAGATGAATATCACTAGCAGTGCAGACAGCGCGAACGAAGCCAGTGCAATTGTCCTTTCTCCTGCCGGCAAATAACCACCATCAGAGCAGATGTACCAAACCCTGCCCAATTTCAGTTATATCAGCACCCAATAAAGGTGAGATCGTCCTTATAAATGTGAATGTCACCAGGAGGACGAGCATGGGGTAATAGAATATTTTCAGCCATATCCCAGACAGCCAGCCCAGAAGCCATGCGGAAGAGTTCCTTAGCTGAGGAGAGAGAACTTTGGTGGTTGCTACATCTGAAGCTGACTGGAAATCACATGCGCATGCCCCGAATTTGGTCATATCAAACCCTCCTATCGAGTTCCCAAGCTCGGTTGCCTTGTTCTTGACCTCCGAGGAGTTCTCAGACATCATTGCCACGAATGTGAACATTGTCGGGTAGACTATTGCAAGGCCCATGCCTATTGCTATAAGCAGCCCACCAGCACCTCTCGTCCATGGGAATATCCTCAGCAGCACTCCGGCGGGTATGAAGACTGTGAAGCCTGCGTTGTAGAACAGGTGTAGCAGGGCCCTCTGGGTTGATGTAATTATGGCTGCAACTGTGACTATATGCGCCTCGAAGTGAAGGTATTCTACGATTGGGCTAGTGAAAAGCTCGAAGGGTGCGTAATCAAGACCCATTCCATTAGAGTAGATTCCGATGGATTTGATGAACTCTGCTATGAAGTTCGCCTTGTAAACGCTCGTGTATATGGGGTATAGTGAATCCATCACACCGTCCAGGTAGGCATAGGCCTTTTTGTATGGGTTTATGCTACCTATCATTGTTTGGAACCCCTCGTTCAGCATAGTATCCATCATCAGTACCAAAAAAGCGACAAGAATTGCACTCGCTAGCGCCTGGTAGAACTCCACCTTGGCCCATTTTCTCAATCCAGCCAGATTGAACGACACACCTATCATGTAAGCAAGTGCAACAATCAGGAAGGCAGTCACTACGGCGACAAGAGCCACTGGTTGCCATACGTTCCAAACACCCTGTATGTCAACTGTAGCCGTACTCCAGGGTTCTGTCCACCACATACTCAGCATCATTCAATCACCTATATCAGACGTGTCAGATTACTCGCGTCAACCTCTTCTCCAAGGGCAGTTGATAACCCTTTAATAAATGCTATAAGTACCATGAACATCAGAATCGGGATGAATATCGCACCCACCATTGCCTTCCCTATGAACCCAGCAACGGGCCATAGCAGCCCACCAAACCAGTTCGAATTGCTAGCATCAAGACCCTGGCCCTGCAGGGAAGTCGTCATACTGCTATAATCTGCCTGTATCGAACCGAGTACCGAACCATAGAAAAGGACGACCATCAGCGGGTAGAACAGGAAGAGACCTAGCGCTATGGCTATGAGGCCGCCTCCAAACCCCCTAGACGCCCCAAATGAGCGCAGTATTATCCCGATTGGGAAGAGTATCACAAAGAGGCTCTCCGTCATCTTCAGGAGTATCATCTGGGTGAGGGTGAGTATTGCGGATGTCATGAGCACAATCATACCATCCCTGAGAGATGTTGCTATGTCACCCAATGCTCCGAGTGGACTTACTACAAATCCAACCCCTCCGGGTGCATAACCATAGGTGGTGGTGGAAAGAGCAGAGAGAAGGGACTGTATAGCTGTAACAGTCAGGAAACCGCCCATTATATTCTTGTACATTTCCATCAGCATGCCATACCCAACATTCACGAAATTGCAGGAAGTTCCTGTGGTACACGCAGGATACACTTCCGCAGGATCTGTACAGATACATGAAGCCTCCATACCAGAGTTCTCAAGTCTAGCGAGCATAGGAACGACACGAGACCGATTACGAAGAGAACAATGACCATGGAGAGACAAGCCTCCTGCATCTGCTCCTTCGCCCACATTATGACTTTACGGTGCATCAGAGCATACCCCAGAGTGTATGCAAGTATTGATATTATGAAAACTGTTGAACCTGCTAGGAATGCGATTCCCTGCCAGCTCTCCCACATAGTTTGAAACCCAGAGCTTACGGTTCCAGAGCTGCATGCAGGTGACACAGCCATTGTACCATCAGAATTCACGACGCATCCAGACAGCAGCAATGCTAGCAGAACCATGCACAGGAGAGCCTTGCGGAGTATGTTCATATCAGTCCACTCAGGCCGGTTATGTCTATCTCGGACCCAAATATTTTTGCAAGTTCATTTATTAGTATGAGAACCATTATGAGATTGAATATCGGAAGCAGCAAAGCCAGTATGAAGATATAGTATATTACTGGGTAAGTCAGGTTCATGATAATGCTCAGGAACATGTTTCCGCTCAAGTCGGGAACGTTTGCTACGCAACACATGGGGCACTGAATGCACTCACTTCCGATGCCGAGTGCAGTTGTTGCGGTATTGGCTAGTGGGAATGCATACATCGCTGCTGTGACATCAGAGTATATATAACTGTCGAAAACCCAGAAGAATGGGTAGAATACATAGAAGCCCAGAAATACTGCTATGAGGGCTCCTCCGGCAGATCTGCTGAAAGGAAAAGCCCTTAGCACCATTCCGATGGGAAGGATTATGGAAAGCTGGTATTGTATGAAGGAGATGAAAGCGGACATTCCAAACAGCAGGGCCATCGCTCCAAGCGTGGCTTCTATGGAGAGGGACAGCATTGCTGTTAGTGGGGCTAAGCCGATGAGCGGATTAATGTCGAAACCTGTCTGGCTGGGCATTGCTTTTAGCACCGCTGATTTGAATAACTGAAAGTAAACGTCGTATGCGACAAATCCCGTGAAGAAAGTGCCGAGGCCTGCTGTCACAGTATTTACGTAATCCCGAGCTATATCAAAGGGATCTTTTCCGTATATACTACTCATGGTAGTGTCTATTGTTGAGATAAACGTGATAAGCAGAACTGCCAGCAGCAGGCTAGCCAGAGCTTGATACAGCTCGTCCTTTGCCCATCCTTGCAACTTGGGAAGATGGAAGCCCGTGCCTATCATGTAAGCAAGCGAGACCAAGCTAAACATTAGCGATACTACTGCTAGCGTTATCGCCTGCCACTCCGCCCAAGATACTACTATTGGCATCTTGCACACCTATATGAATCTAGTCAAGCCAGTTATCTCAATGTCTCCCCCAAGCTGCGGCGAGAGAACCTTGATGAACGATATTGTGACGAGGATTATGAGCAAAGGGAGGAAAACGCCCGGCACCAGGAGATAGCCTACAGTTGGCAACACCCCGTTGTAGGGGCTCAACATACCTGCGTATACATCAGAGCCATAATCAGAGCCAGGGGGGCCATGGCACATCTTCTGGCCATTGATGTTTTCGCAAGTGCTGCCACCGAGGCAGTCCCCGTTGTTCCTGCAGCCGTTCTTGAACATGAAAGTCGCTTCGCCAGTATTGGCAGCTGACGTAGGGAGACCAGGTATTATGTAAGTTAGTGTACCTGGGATGCCTATGCAGAACGGGTGGTCGGCATCTCCGTGTGGGACAAAGCTTCCGCCGCACATAATAGTCGCAGAAACATCATTTTCGGGGTAGTAGAAATCATGGGGGGTGAATGTGAAGTAGGGTTGGAGCATTATGTACATTAGTGGATAGATCGTGTACAGCGCCAACGCTATTGCCATGAGCAGACCCCCTACCTTGCGCGTGAAGAAGAAAGTTCTTAGTATTATCCCCATCGCAAGGAGGCTTGGGAAGAGTGCAGTCTTTATAAGCTGAAGGACGTAAAGCTGCGCTATGAAGCTGGATATGACCGGTATGAGTAATCCGAATGCGTAGTCAAGGGAGTCCAGTATCATGCTACCGCCAGCCCAGTAATACCACGAGAAGCCGGTTGCTGTGGAACACAGGCCTACCAGGCATGCCACATTCCCAACACTGAAATCGTAGTACTTGCCCATCTCTGTTATCATGCCGACCCGCATGCTCAGGTCGAACATGTACTGGACCTGCGTGATTACATTCTCCTTCATGGTATCCATTATGGTTATTGCTACATCCATATGGTCCTTCCCTGCCGCGCAACCGCCCAGAAGGCTGCATGAGAAGCTGGATATTGCGGTTATGATAATGACTGCTGCCCCTACGATGAATGCACTCGCTAGCGCCTGGTATAATTCATCTTTGACCCACAGCTGGAGCGACTTGAGCTTGAATAGTGTCGCAAGCGAGTATGCTATTGAAGTGAATAAAATCGAGAGCACGGCTGCAGCTATTGCAACTGCCTGCCAGTTGCTCCATACGGATTGGAATAATTCTGCTGCAGTCATCTAGTATGCCTCTGCGAAGTTTTGACTTAAAACCCTTGCGGCGTTTTTGATGAATGTCAATGTTATGACCAAGTTTAACGTAGGCAAGAATAACGCCTGTGGCAGTAGGAAAGCCAGTTGGTTCATGATCGTGTAGAGTCCTATGAGCGCTATTGGCATGAACGGAGAGATTACTGCGAGTAGGAATGGCTCCGCGTAGGTCTCAAGCGCGGGCAGCGATATGCCGCTGACTATTGAATCCACTACCATCTTGTTCATAACGAAGCATAGCGGATAGACTATGTACAGCCCTAGTGAGAGCGCTATGAGGAAACCGCCAGCCTTCCTGAAGAACGGGAATATTCTGAATATTATTCCAATTGGCAGCATTATCCTGAAGGCAAATGCCTGTATTATTGAGAGCCCAATATCCTGTACCATAAGGCTTGCCGAGATGCCTGCAGTGAGGGCGTATATGAAGTCGAAGCACACTGCGACTGCTCTCAAGCCCGCATTCTGGTTGAAGCCAACTCCCAGTGCGACCGGACCAATCTGCGTCCTGAAAGCGGCAAGTAGCTGGCACAGCACACTGTACTGGAAGGTGTTTGTCGCCATGTTCAGCGTTTTATCCCATATGAGCGAATTCAGATAGTTGTGAGCTATGAGGAACGGATCATTTCCTGCAAGGGTTGTGAAGACATTACATATTGCACTGAGTACGATTGCTAGAGTGATTATGATTACAATCGATATGAGTATCTGGTACGCCTCGTCCTTTATCCATATCTCCCACTCGTGCTTCACAAATATTTTCGAGAGCATGTAGACTACGGATAACAAGAGTATTATGGTTATCATGGCAACGGAAGAAATGTAAATCCATCCGCCCGACCAGAATTCACTGCTCACGCAACAGGGGGGATAGGGGGGAGTAGCGGGGCATACTATGTCTGCAGCTCTTACAGTGCAGAGCAGGAAAATGGTGGTTAGTACATATGAAATTCTCATATCAACCTAGCCAGCCCGAATAGATCCGGATCCCCCCCAAGAGCTCCTGCTAGCGACCTTATCGAGGAGAGGGTTATTACTGCACTCAAGAAGAACATTATACTTATTATTATGAAATTCTTAAGTATCGAAGCCAAGACGTTCGTGGTATCATGGATGTTCCACGATATAGGAGCAAAAAACATGTGCTCCATTGCATTCCCGGGATTGCCCGGTGTTGATGTTGCCTTGAATTGATTGTAGACATTCCAGCCGTATATTACGGCTAGGGGGTATACTATGTAAGCGCCTATCGCAATTGCTATCAGAGTTCCACCTGCAACTCTGGTAATCGGGAATGTCCTCATTAGGATTCCAAGAGGCAGAAAGTATTTTAGAAATGCGACCTGGATGAAAGTAAGGAGAACCTGCTCCACAAGCAGTGCAGCTATCATTAGCCCAAGTACATTGAAGATAGCGTCCAGACCCATCATCAATGAGCTCAAACCGGCCCACGGGGTGACGTAAGAGCCGATTCGTATCACAATTACGGTTGGGAGAGGTGGAGGAAGTATGGGTATCGGGATGAAGAAGGCGAACTTCAGTGTTGAGAGGGCACCTATATATATGTTGTAGAGAAGCAGGGTTAGGAACTGACCATTCGTTTCCACTATCATGGAACTTACTTTGCTAAGTGCAATGCTGAACGGATTGCCTCCTGCCAAGTTTATGGATATTCCGAATAGTATATTAATCAACGCTATAAGAGTTACAACGATGAGGCCGCTGATGAATATCTCATACATCTCATTCTTGGCCCACTCCTCAAGTTCTCTATAGCCGAATCCGATGCCAATGGCAAATGCTATTGCTATTATACCAAATGATATCATCAGAGCAGTGAGCGCAGCAGTCTCCCATCCACCAAGAAAAATTCCACCGCTTATATCTGAAAGTGCTATCGAGAGCAACATACCAAACCCACCGTTTATCAACATGTGTCATTTGGGATTTGGTTATTTTTAAAACTACCTGTGAATGATAGAATAAAGAAAAAAAGAGCTTCTTCAGCTAACAACTATAACTTCCAAAGGTTCCGGGCGACATTGAAACGAGTATGCCAACGAGTATTGGGGCTAGCACTGCAATGAAGATGCCGATGATCCCTCCAACCAGGAGAGACATTGCCCATCCCTGCGCCTTTGCTCTCATCTCAGCTCCAAACACCTGACCAGCTGCATAGGCCAATCCTGCGAACAGGAACATAATGAGGGCAAGTGTCGGGAGTATCGTGTATACCAGCACTTGGAAGCCGCAAAGAGCTACTCTTATATTCGCAGCCATGGCAGTTGTGCTCACTGATGGACCAGCAAAGGCAGGTGTCATCAAGCACATTAGGAGTAGCAGAAATATCATTTTGTTTTTTCTCATTTTTCCACCACTAGAAATAATATAAAGAATAAAAAATAAAAAGGGAGTAGTCGTTGCTCAGCAAGCCGAGGAAACAGTCATGCCTACGGTCATGCTGATAAAGATGTTGACCAGTATTGGAGCCAACACTGCAAGGATTATGCCGATAATCCCTCCAACCAGGAGAGACATTGCCCATCCCTGCGCCTTTGCCTTCGTCTCGGCACCGAATGCCTGACCAGCTGCATAGGCCAATCCTGCGAACAGGAAGAGTATCAAGGCCAGCGTTGGCAGTATTCCGATTACCAGTATCTTGAACTGGCAAAGACCGTCTGCTATCTGTTGTGCCATCTGCGTTGTGGTCACTGATGCTGAGACCAATCCCACAGCCAAGAACAGAGACAACAGAGCTGTCATCATTCTTGTCTTCATTTTCAATCACCCCTTATTTTTTACTCCTTTTCAAAGGAGTTTCTTATACATCTATATTTAGTAGTATTTAAACCTTTCTATAAGTGTACTAGAACAAGCAACGAATTGTTATTCTCTAGAAAATGATAAATACACCTGATTTCATAGTTATTATAGCTATATAACGGGGCAAGGCGTAGAATATGAAAACATTCGAGGGGCATAGTGACATTGAAAGAAGCTTTGGAGGTGACGACAGGAAGCTGGTATTCCCGATGTATTTCCTTAGGGCAGTATCCGTAACCCTCATCCTTTTTCTGCTGTCTTATATAACAGAAAGGCTGCTGGCAATGCTCGTAGTACCGACCTTTCTAGAATTTATTCTTGAGAACTATCTTGTTGCACTCTTCATGCTTGTCATTCTCTTCATAGGGCAGCTGCTTTTCTATGCATACCGTTCGAGAAGCGGCGTTAGGATTAGAAGGAGCACCTGGGAGATCATTGTAGGGTATGCGTTGCCAGTAATCGGCATTATAGCTGCTGTGTACACTGCATATGCAATAGGTGCTACGTAACTCTTTTGAGCACAATATAGCTGCCGTGCGAGGAATTAAATTCAATAGAGTAATCCTGCAGTGGCGATGTTGAGTAAGTTTCATAGACCTTGGAATCCATCACAACATGCGCGTTGTTGGAGCTGTTTGCGATCATCTTCTCTACTTCTGATGCATTGGTTAGGTCTTGGTTATGAACCAACCCGAGCGCCATTTCATATACTGTTTTGTATGCGATGTAGCCTGCAGAGGAACCGGGCTTTAGGACTTTCATGTCGAAACCCGCATAATCTGGAGTGCGCTCTCCATGGAACTTATAGAATACGACTTCGGGCAGCCCGTCATCGCTTATTGTCATTATGCTTGTCTTATTCCTCAGGAAAAGCCCCACCTCGACTCGATCGTTGAGCACATTATTAGAACTAAGGTACGGCTCCGTGAATTCGGGGTTGGATACGTATGGTAAAGTCAGTATGAAGAATAGGAAAAGCACTGGGATAAAGAATTTTCTGTCTCTTATCTGCAACGCTACCCTGGCGCATAGGATGGAGAACGGAGGCACTGCCAAGAGGAAATACCAGGAGTAGAACTGAGCTGCACCAAGGAAAACAAGCATGAGCACCAGCCAGACGAATATGAACCTATCCTCCCTGTTCTTCAGGTTTATCAGGAGTAAGCCACCAAAAAACATAATGCTCCAGGGCAGGGTGAGCCTCAGGAATTGCAGCGTATTATCCAGCAGCATAAGCCTATCGGATGAAGCATGCACTCTGAAGAAAAGATCGTAGATGTAGGATATCCTTATATCCGCCCCCTGCCCAGAAGGCGCGTAGATGGAAAAAATAATGGCGTATAGCATCATGGCAAGCGGAACCCCGGAAAGTGAGATGAGGAAGCTTCTGCCCATTTTGGTGTCATGCGCCATCTTCTTGCTCCCAAGATAATACGCGATCCCAAGGGCTGGAAGGAGGAATGCTATGATGGATTTCGTGAAGAAGAGCAATGCCGCAGCGAGCCCTGCGTAGTACATGTATTTCCTATCCCTCTCCCCTTCCATGTAGAGCAGAACTCCGGAGATAAGGAGGAAGGAGACCATGGTTTCGAGAAGCAGATTTTCGCTCACCATAATTGCAATTGGATTTATTGTGAATATCAGTGAGGATAAGAAAGCCACATCCTCTCCGTATAATTTTCTTGCCAGGAAGTACACGGCAAGCGTAGAAAGCACCCCAAAGATGATGGCGGGCAGCTTATAGATGACTTCAAGCGGCATACCGGGCGTTACTGCATTGAAGAAGAATATGACGGACGAGTACACGGCGAAACCTAGAGTGGGTTTCCAGGATATTATGTGGCCCATGAAATATGGCACTAGGGCTGGGCTGCGGATGAATTCATCAATTATTTCAGCATATACTGGCTCATCACCGTATAGGGGTCTAGGCGGCAGGTAGAACAGCCTTATCGCAAGGGAGAGCAGAAGGAGTATGGAAATGAAAACTGCATTCTTATTTTGTTTATATAGTTCCATTAATTTCCCCAGCAGACCTGCTAGCTACTTCAATATGGTGTACTTGGTTAGGTACATCTGCGTCTGCAGTATCACCAGGAAGGGCAGCACAATGAGCGAGTTCAGCACCAGCATGACATACCTGCTCCAGGTGAAGTGTAAACTAGCAAGGAAAACAGAACCCGCATCAAGCACTGTGAGTATGACAAAGCCAAGAACCAGCCAGAGCAAGAAAAGCATGAACTTATTCTTTATCATATAAAGGCTCATCCTCATCGCCTCTGTCAGCCTCAACTCATCTATTACTATTGCGGCGGGCACATAGAAAAGCACAAGGGAAATTAGGAAGGAGAAGAGGGGAGTTGTCAGGCCCTCGACTTGGTATTCATAGGAAACAAGCAGCACAACAAGGGAGAGCAC
The DNA here is from genome assembly GCA_026396455.1 of Microcaldota archaeon. Lineage (GTDB taxonomy): Archaea > Micrarchaeota > Micrarchaeia > Burarchaeales > Fermentimicrarchaeaceae > Fermentimicrarchaeum. The sequence goes on from JAPLWT010000033.1 coordinate 18,286, forward strand.
CAATGCTATGCTGTAGAGCAGGAATATGGTCATCGTGTATTTCTCTATTCCTTCAATGACCTCCATCCTTATGTTCGTCATAGTTCTCTGGGACTTTATGACTAGGTTTATGGATACGATTGCAAATGATACAAGGAAAAGAGAGGCCAGGGAACTCACAAATATGAGGCCTATATCGAAGTATGTCAAGTCAACGAACATGCTCCCCGTCCTCAGGAAGGTGGCTCCCATCGAGACATAGGTTGGCATGGGTGAGAGCAGCGGTATGGCGAAAGCGAGCAGGAAAGGCACTGAGAAGAACAGCACTAGTTTGGCGTTTTTCCTGAATGCCTCAATGCTGTATTCTATCACTTCTGTCTCAACCAACTTACCACCAATATAGATTTAAGTTGACATTTTTTAAATACCTACCGCTCTTACGGCCGTTAGGGCGTTATCCTAGTCCTATCCCGTGGGAAGAGGGCGCATTCCCGTATGTTATTCCTGTTGCAGAGCTTCATTGCCAGTCTCTCTGCCCCGATTGCCCAGCCAGCATGGGGTGGAGCGCCCATCTTGAATGCACTGACGTAGAACTCGAAGTCTTTCGGGTCAAGCCCTCTTGATTCGAGCTGCTCCGCAAGCAGCTTGGGAAGGTGAATCCTCTGCGCACCGGATGCTATTTCCATCCCCCCGTACATCAGGTCAAATGCATTGCAGATTTCAGGGTTCTTCTCATTTGGCATGGAATAGAATGCCCTGCTTTTCGTGGGCCATTCGGTTATGAAGAAAATTTCCTCTCCAAGCAGCTCAGCTGCCTTGAGCTCCTGCTCCCTGTTGAAGTCCGCGCCCCATTCCAGCTTCTCGCCTTTCTCATTGAGCAGCTCAACTATGCGGGTGTATGTATGTCTCTCTATTTTGTCTGGAACTTTCAAATTCGAACCTAGCAGCTTGAGCTCTGCCGGGCAGCTTTCGTTCACATCAGAGATTACGTGCTTCATCACATCCTCCAGCACGTTCATTGCATCGTTGTGGTCCGCGAATCCTATCTCAACATCAAGCGAAATCAGCTCATTGAGATGCGTTGTTGTGTTGTGCTTCTCAGCCCTGAACACAGGAGTTGTCATGAAGACCTTGTCAATCCCTCCTATCACGGCAAGCTGCTTGTAGAGCTGGGGGGACTGCGCGAGGAAAGCCTTCCTCTCGAAATACTCAACTGGGAATAGCTCGGTACCGCCCTCTGTTGCAGCCGACACTATGCAGGGCGGGTTCACCTCGGTGAAGCCCAACTGGTGCAGCCTACCCCGGAAGGAGTGCAGCATCTGGCTTTTGACCTTGAAAACCGCACTGGTCTCAATCCTCCTCAGGTCGATATGCCTGTGGTTAAGGCGCACATCAAGCTCTGCGGGAACCTTGCCCGTAACCTCAAACGGGATCTTCACTTCCACGGGGTTCAGGTCTAGGATCCCGGTGGGGTTGATTTCCACCCCCCCTCTTGCCTGCTTCTCCTCTCTCACTATCCCGCTTATTGACACGACGCTTTCCTTCACCAGGCTCATCCCGTTCAGAACTGCATCGTCAGTGACTCCTTTCTTACCGGTGACCTGAATCAAGCCCGTCCAATCACGGAGTATCAGGAACTTCACCTTTCCCATGTCCCTCACTTCGTGCACCCAGCCCGCGAGGGAAACTTTCTGTCCGTTCATCCCGGGCTTTATGTCACATGCGTAATGGGTTCTCAACATATGCGCACCTCAATACTTATCCTTGGAGGATCCTCCACCAGTTCTGAAAGGAGATTTTATTCTGTTTATTATGAAGGCTAGTATAATTATAATTATGACTACTCCCACTATGCCGAATTTTATGGATTCTATTCTTCTCTTCTGATCTCCAGCGAGGGCCCGGGCTTGCCTAGCAAAACTGCTTGCCCTGTCGGGATTGGAGTATGCATAAAGTGACGCTTGCTGGAGGGCATTTTCCGCTTCAGAAAGATCTGGAGCGATTATCAGCAACTGGTCAGAGGCAGCATCACTGATGGCTGCAGCTGCGAGGCCTATCGCATTTTTTGCATTGTCTATCCTGCTCATCTTTTCTTTCAATCCGGTTTCTATTGATGTGAGGTTCGCGTCCGCTTCCTGCGTGAAGTTCAGCGAAGAGTTGAAGTCGAGTTCAGAGAGCTTAATGACGGCTTTCTGCAGTGATAGATTGGCATCGGAGAAATTAATATCCTGCTTGACGCTAACCCCGAGATCCCTTATGCTATACATCCTGTTGACAACCTTGTTTATTTCAGAGAATGTTGAGATTGATTTTTCCACAGTTACTTCGTTGGCCGGAAGCATTTGTATGTACAGCAGGTATTCGGTAAAAGTTCCATTCTTTATGTTATCTCTGTAATTCTTAAGCTGGTCAATGGTGGAGTTGCTGTAATTTGAGGAGAACTCGCCGAGCTGGCTCTTGACTTTGGTCAGATTTTCCGCATAGGTTCCGAAAATCTCAGCAAGCTTATCTTTTATGATGAGCTCCAGTATGTTCTTGGCATTATTGGATTTCTCAATCGCGATATCCGCAGATGTAACCACCACATCGTACTCTCCTTCCAGACATGCGGATTCGGTTCTGTTGAGGTATTCGGCAGCCAAGGAGATTAAGGATTCTGCTTCATATGACTTGGCGCCCAGATTAGAGACCTGCGTTTCAAGTGTTTTTGAATAGCTGACGGAAAGGTTTGCCTGCGTGAGCTTATCAGCTATGTTGCTGAACTTAGCTATGTCGGCCTGTACCAAGTTTATTGCAACGCCCGCTTCATTCTTTGTCTGAATAGCTAGCTGCTGGGCCAGAGTAGCATTGTATCTCGAAGCTTCAAACTCCTTGGATTTGTATGCAGACTGAGCGGTTATGAGGGCAGACATTGCACCTGAGTAATTTTGAAGTGCTAGGGAAAGGTGGGATTCTGCTTTTGATGTTGATACGCATCTCGAATTCAACGCAAGTGCTATTGTGCTGTTTGTTTGTTCAATTGCATTGAACGCATCAGCAATTTCCTGCTGTGCTTCTGCTATTGAATTTGCAGCCAGCTGCTCGGTCTGTGTCCCCGTCTGGGCAACGGACAACTCGCTCTGGGTGAGCCCGTGTATGTATATCATGTCCGGATAGGACTCCTGTTGGAGGTCCTCAAACCAGCACCCTATCCTGCAGTTCACAAATTTGTAGGAATAATCCACCTCGTAGTTGTGGGGTACGCCGGGGTACGTGAGCGATGAGTCCGGGTTTGGGTCTATCTGGATGATGAAGTCAAACTGGTAGTTGCTGGACTGCGCGTACTTATATCCCTGCGACTGCCCATACGCTTTTCCTGCACTGGCATAGCTGAGGCACGAGCTATTTTCGCTGGGTGGACAGATGCACACCTTGGGGTAAACCGGCAGAGGGGTGAGGATATACGTATCCCCTATGTGGTCTGTGAGCTTAATCAAAACGCTGTCCACGCAGAACTCATAGGAGCCTGCAGGATTGGATATGAAGAAGCTTATGGTTGTGGTCTCATTTGGGGAAACAATTTTGGTTGAATGCACAACTAGCATCAGGCAGATTATTGAAAGCAGCAAGCTCAGCTTCCTCATGAGTATTACCTACTAGTAACTGTAAATTCGGGAATATTAAGCTATGGCTTTCAGGTAGCATGCCGCTGCGTCGCATATGGTCACGTTGACGAACTCCCCAAGTTGCCCGCCTTTCATGACAACCTGCTTGTAGTTCTTATTCCTGCCTGCCATGCTCTCCCCTCGGTATTCAGTTAACAGAATTTCAAATCTATTTCCAATGAATTTCTTGTTTTTCTCCAGACCGATCTTTTTGCAAAGTGAGTTCATCGCCCTGCTCCTATCATTTACTGTCTCATTCGGGAGCCTCTTCATGGAAGCAGCCTTTGTTCCGGGCCTTGGGAAGAACTTGGAATTGTTCACAACATCTGGCTTCAGCTCCTTTATAACATCAACCGTTCTCTGGAATGCTTCTTCAGATTCTGTCGGGAAACCGACTATTATGTCGGTTGCAAGCGTCAGTTCAGGGAACTCTCTCCTGAATTCCCCCACAACCTGTATGAACCCGCTCACGGAATACCTGCGGTTCATGTCCTTGAGCACCTGGTCATCGCCGGATTGCAGGGGCAGATGAAGGAACTTGTATACCTTATCGCTCCTGAAAGCATCAGTGAGTTCCGGCAGCATTCTCAGAGCATGCTCGGGATTTATCATGCCAACTCTTGTAAGGAATTTGCAATCGATCCTTCCAATCTTTTTTAGAAGAGAGGGCAGACTGGTTTTGGTATCAGTACCATATGCGCCTGTGTCCATCGAGGTGAGCTGTATTTCTCTGAAGCCAGCTTTCACGCATTTCTCCACCTCCTTGATTATTGAATCCTCGGCATAACTGCGCAGGACCGGTCTGGCGAGCTTTGTCACACAGAAAGAGCAGCATGAGTTGCAACCTTCAGAGAGCGGAATCCTTGCTACCACGCCTGTTCGAATTTTTGGAAGAGAGAGTTTGTCATCCTTCTCGATGTCCAAAAAAACTTTCTTCTCATTTCCGTAAGCAGCTGCAACTGCATCACCAATGCGAGATAAAGCGTATGGACCTACAAGCGATGCTTCTGGTGAGACTTTCTCAACCATCTCCCTGTTTGCAGCCGGCATGCAACCTGCAACTACAAGTTTTCTTCCTGAGAGTTTTTTCAGCCTGTCAATGATGCTCTGCTGGGTCTGAGTCTTCACAAAGCATGTATTGAGGACAACCACATCCGCCTCTTTTTCCTCCTTGCATAGCTCTATATTCCTCTTGGCAAGCACACCTCTGATTATTTCCGAATCGGCCTGATTCAAGGTGCAGCCGTATGTCTCTATGAAGGCTTTCATGATACCATCAGTATTTATAGGTTTCCTGCTTAAATTTTATAAGGTGAATGTAATGATTTGCGAAAGGTGCGGGAAAGAGGTATACCTGATAGAACAGTGCGACTACTGCAACAGGAAGGTTTGAGTGCAATGCGAGAAGTCGGCAAAGAAGACAAGCAGAATCAGGAGAATAGTGATTTGCAAGGACTGCTGGACTGATATGAAAAAGAGGAA
>JAPLWT010000064.1 GCA_026396455.1 Microcaldota archaeon
AAACTACTCTATTCTCCCCGTCAGATGGGGATGTTACTGGATATAGACAAAAATTCGAAGCGAGACGAGGTTGCTGAGGAAGAGCAGGACCAGTCCGAGTAGAGCTATCTTGCGAATCCCGCCCAGTCGATCTCATAAACCGCTGCTTTGCACATAGATTAAATATGTGCTTCCGCCCTCGTCCTCTCAGTCATCGGCGGTTCCGGGCTGAAAGCAGCAGCCCCATCTTGAAAGACATGCTCCCAAGACCTCTTCAGGATATTCATCGCACCATTATAATCTGCATTTGCCTGGTATTTGCAGTGAGGGCATTTGAACAAACCCTGAGAAACTCTCTTTCCTTCCTCTCCGCATCTGCTGCATGTTTTGCTGGTGTAATCTTCTTTGATTTTTATTACTGCAATTCCCTTCAGATGCGCCTTGTATTCAATGAAGAAGGAGAGCTTGTTGAACGGGAATGAGTTGACTATCCTGTTGAACCTCTTTCCCCTGCCACCTTTTCTTATTCCTTTCAAATCCCCAAGAATAATTATTGAGTTATTCCTCTCTGCCAGTTCCACTATGCATTTTGACACTTCATGCAGAACCAGTTCAACTCTCCTCTTCTCCTTTCCTCTCATCTCCTTCAGTTTCTTGAACAATTCTCTCTCCTGCAGTCTTTTCCTCAACCAGGCATGGTGCCTCCTAATCCCCCTTACCTCCCTGCCCAGAAAGATTGGCTTGCGTACACTGGACAGCACGGCCGCCGCTATCACTTTCTCGCCAATATCCAGGGCAAGTACGGAAGAGTATGAAGTTTTCAACTGGATTTCCTTTCTGATTGTGATATAAATCCAGAAGTTACGTTTTCTTTTGAATACTTTAGCTTCCCTGATTTCCCAGCTGGAGTCTATGTTTTCATGAGGGATTATGGGAAGCCAGATGCCTCCTCTCTTACCCTTAACTGGGACTCTGAACCAGTATGGAGTGAGTTTGTGATTTGTGATTTTGAATCTTGAGAAATAACGATTAAGAGGTATTGGCTGCTTCTTCTTTCTTGCTTTCTTCGTATATTTAAAATCAAAGGTTGCTTTGGTTGCTGAGTAAATCCCAAAGTCTCTACCAGTTTGGACATAAATCTGGAAGTTCGTATACTCTTGGCTGAGCAACTCAAGCTTCTTCTTGGTTGGGTTGAAAACCTTGCATTTGAGAGTCTTTGAAACAAGCATGATAAGACGTCAATTTCCGCCTTTATAAACCTCTGTAAGGGGTAACTTTCCAGGTGAAGGTGAATTTATGTGCAAAGCCATAAACCACAATAACTATAAAAAGCTCTTAATGCAAAATTCAAGATGGTGAACTGATGGACAGGAGATTGCTGCTTGCAGGCTTGTTAGTGCTCAGCAGGCTTGTTAGTGCTCATCATACTCTCCTTCGGCTTCATCGGGACAAAGCAGTTCCCTTTGAAAGGGTTTGGTCTTGCAAAATGCGAGGTCAACAAGTCCTATGTTGAAAACGTCCCTTACCAGACCATCGAATATTACACTGAAAATGTGCCGTATACCTATGTACAGTATGCTTCGGAAAAAGAGCCTTATAACATACAAGAGCCCTATACAGAGAAGCAGTGTGTTGACGTGCCCTACATAGCAAGGGAGTGCAGCGAGGAGAGCATTGCGTATTCCGTAACAGACCGAAAATGCTACATAACCGGCTGGCTGCAGAAGTGGATAAATATAGAATGCAAGGTAAACAACCTTGATTCCCGGGGAGGTTCTTTCATCGTACACACTAGCTTTGCCAGTGCCGACAAGCCATGGTCCAGCGGGGATTGGAATATCGCAAACCAAACCGGTGAGAACAGGACAGTATATATCTACCCAGGCTCATCCCGAACCTTCGATTACACCTATGAACTCCCAGCCTCAAACCCGCATTATGTATGCTTCTGCGATGCAGTACCCCTCTCAACAAAAGAGGTCTGCAAGGATGTTGAAGCAATCAAGCGGGTCTGCCGTGACGTGACACAATACAAAACCCTCACGGAATACAAGACAGTGACGGATTTAACGAAAAACTGGACAGTTGCGGGGTATAGAAATGAGACAAGAAGCGCGAGCATGACAAAATACCGCACAGAAACCACATACCTGGTTGTTGAGGAGAACTGCTGAGTTCTCCTAATCCTTTGGATTAGACTGATATGTTGGATTAAATACTTTATAGTTCATAGAAAATAAGGGGGTTCAGTGAAACTCAAGGTGATTCCATAATAAGCAAAATTTTTATCCTGGGGGCAGGCGCGATAGGGAGCGCCTATGGAGCAAAGCTCTCCAAGAAGAATGACGTAACCCTTATTGGAGAGAAGAGGCATGTTGATTCCATAAATGAGAAGGGCTTGTCTGTCCAAGGAGAGGTAAAGGGCGTATTCCGCATAAAGGCAGACACGCAGATAAGAGAGATCCCCCCGAACTCGCTGATACTATTAACAACAAAAGTCTACGACTCCAAGAGAGCTGTTGAAGGAATTGTTAAGCTCCTAAGAAAGGATACGACAATACTCATACTTCAGAATGGAATTGGGAATGAGGAGATTGTGAAGTCTGTTGTTGGGGAGAGGTGCCATATCGAGAGGGGAGTGATACATTCTGGGGCAGATTTTCTCAAGCCGGGCGAGGTGATGATTATCCTTGGCTGGATTGCACTAGGCAACAGTGATAAGGCGAAGGAGATCGCTAAGCTATTCAACGAGAGCGGCTTGGAGACAAGGGTGCTGGAAAATCTGAAGGAGGATGTATGGAGGAAGCTCATAACAAACTGCATGCTGAATCCGCTCACTGCAATACTAGAAGTGAGGGATTACGAAGTAGTAGTACCTGTCCTTGATGACTTGAGGGAGGCCATAGTGCGAGAGTGCGTTGAGGTGGCAAAGGCAGAAGGTGTGGAGTTTGAAGAGAGGTTGAGGGAGGCCATAGATGAAGCTATTTCTCACTTGACGAACTATTCCTCCATGCACCAAGATTTGATGAAGGGCAGGAAGACGGAGATTGATTTTCTTAACGGCAAGATTGTTGAGATGGGGAAGAAGCACGGGATACCCACCCCGATAAATGAATCGCTTGTTTCCATTATAAAATTTCTGGAGGAGAAAAATGCTAGAAGGGTTCAAGGGAAATAAGAAAGCCGTCATGCTTACTGCCTATGGCTACCAGATGGCGAAGCTGGTTGAGGCTGCAGGTGTAGACCTGCTGCTAGTTGGAGACAGCCTGGGGATGGTTGTTCTGGGCTACCCAACCACAAAGCAGGTTACCATGGAGGAGATGCTGCACCATACCCGGGCGGTTGCAAGAGGTGCCAAGAACACTCCAATCATTGCTGATATGCCCATAGGCTCCTACGACAACCCCGAACTGGCTTTGAAGAATGCAAGAAGGTTCATGGAAGCGGGTGCCAGGGGAATGAAGGTTGAAGGGCGCGTGGAGCAGGTCATAGAGGCGCTCATCTCAGAAAACATACCTGTCATGGGCCACATGGGCCTTCTGCCCCAGACCGCGGATAAGCATGCGCTTGTCGGAAGGAACACCGATGATGCTGAAAGGATTTTCAGGGATGCGATGGCAATCGACAAGCTGGGCGTGTTCTCAATGGTTCTTGAATGCATACCCCAGCAGCTTGCGAAGAGGATAACCGAGAATGCCAGGAGCGTTACAATAGGTATAGGGGCTGGGAAATACTGCGACGGGCAGGTGCTCGTGACAAATGACATTCTAGGGATGGACGAGAGCTTCAACCCGAAATACGTTAAGAAATACGCAAATCTCTCAGAAACTATAAAGAAAGCGGTTGTGGACTTCAAAAGCGAGGTTGAGAGCGGAACTTTCCCTGATGATGCTCATTCCTTTCACTGAAAAGCAGATGATACATCCTTTATCCCCGCATTGCTTCTCACGGAATTCCTCTTGAAATGAGTTCTTGAAACTCTGAATCCCCTCTCACTCAGCTTGCTTATGAAATTCTCAAAGTTCGGGGGGGATCTCTTCAGTTTCTCTGCAACCTTGTGCAAGTCAAAATATGTGGGTGGCATGCCTGATTCCTCTTCCATCAATGCGAGCAGCTCGTCAATCTTCCACTTGTTAATATAGTTCCTCTGCTGGTTTATCCTCCTCATTTCTCTCAGAAATTTCACATCCCAGAGCTCCCCTAGAAAAAGCGGGCCGGCATGCTCAAATTTGCCTCCGCATCCAGGGCATTTCTCCTTTAGAAGAGGTGGATTCAACCTCCACTCCCTGTTGAGGCATTTGGGGCAGTGCGAAATGTAACCAAGCTTCTTAACATTCTCAACAGCTTCCCTAGCCCCCGTCTTAAGCCTGACAAAAAGCTTGAAGAAATGCTGCGCTGACAGGGAAAGGCAGAATTCAGCCCCCAGATTCAGAGTGGATGCATGCCTGGCAACAGCACCAGCAAGTATCCTCACCCCGATCTCATGGCAATACTCGTTATCAATAGGAGTTGCACAGTAATTCTTCAGGCATGCTTTTGGATGGGCTCCGCAGAGCACAGCCGTGTCAGTCGCAGTTATCGACAGCATGCCCTTCTTCCTGAATGATGCAAGTGCGCTCTGGAGGTATGGGAGAGGCGTGCCAAATGGGTCTATCTCAACCCAGTCAAAGCCCCTATTGTGAAAGAGGAAATCGTTTATGTGGCAGCAGTGAACTTCATAATTTTTGAGCTTGTTGAGCCTGGCGTTTCTCTCTGCAAGCTTGCATGCATCCTCCTTCATGTCGACAAATTCCACCCTGCCGACGCAACCGTTCTCCTTGGCATACCTTACCCCTCTTGCACCACTTGCGCATAGCCCGTCGACAAGATGTATCTTCGTCCCAAAGTCCTCGCAATAAGCTCCTGCAGCCAGGCTCGAGATGTCCCTGCACAGCTCCATCTGAGGGTTGAAGAAAACCTTTTCAGATACAACCAGCTTGGCTTCTCCCTCATTTGTTTTTTTCATTCCTTTCATGTTTCAGACCTACATATAGCATACAGAAAGAGACGGATGAGAGCTTCAACTCTTCTTCCATTTAAGTTTGTCCATCTTGACGCCAGCCTGCTTGAAAAGCTCAAAAGCCTCCTTGTCCGCATAGTCGCCGCTGTAGACCACCCTGCTTATGCCTGCGTTTATTATGATTTTTGCGCATATCTTGCACGGTATCCCATTCACATACATCGTTGCATCCTTTGATGAAACCCCGTGAAGTGCGCACTGTATTATTGCATTCTGCTCTGCATGCACTCCCCTGCATATCTCGTGCTTCGTCCCGCTTGGTATTCCAAGCTCATCCCTCAGGCACCCAAGCTCAAGGCAGTGCGGCATTCCCTTCGGAGCACCGTTATAACCTGTTGCAAGTAGTCTCTTGTCCCTTGCTATGACTGCGCCGAAGTTGTGCCTCTTGCAGGTTGACCTCTCCGCAACAACATCGCATATCTTCATGAAATATTCGTCCCAAGAAGGCCTAGGCATAGTTCACCTCTCCTATTTATTTGAAGAGAAATCAATTTAATACTTTAATGCCCATTCATCAGCGGTGTTAATCTGAAGAAATCAATTTTTTTGTTATTCATTCTTCTCCTATCTTTGACAGCCAACGCAGGAAACGTCACGATGTACTTCTTTTATTCAACAACCTGCCCGCACTGCCATGCCGAGTCCATATTCCTGGCAAAGATTGAATCCAAGTATCCATCTCTGGACATAAA
>JAPLWT010000036.1 GCA_026396455.1 Microcaldota archaeon
CTCGCCAAGGGTTGTCTTCAGCCTGACCTCCTTGAAAAGCTCCCTGAGCCTGTCGGGCCCGTAGAGCTGGGTGATGCGGTTTATCTTCTCAGAGTGCAGAGCGTTGAACTCCATCACCTCGGGCAGCGTAAGGGAGCACGCATTGCCGTGCGGCACTCCGAAATGGGTTGTGAGGGGGTAGGAGATTGCATGCGCAGGGCCTGTCCCTGTGTTGCTTATGGCCATTCCCCCCAGCAGGCTTGCCAGGGACATCTCCTCCCTGACCTCCATATCTTGGGGCTCCTCGCATGCCTTCTTGAGGTTCTCAAAAATAATCTTCGCAGCCCTCAGGGCAAGGTAATCAGTTATCGGCTGGGCCCCCTTATTCCACAGGGATTCAAGCGCATGCGCCAGAGCATCGGCACCGGTGCTGGCAGTCAGCCCGGCAGGCATGCTGGCAGTAAGCTCGGGGTCTACCACGGCAACCTTTGGGAAAAGCTGCCTGTTTCTTACAGGGGCCTTGAGCTTCTTCTCCCTGTCGGATATCACGGCAAAAGGGGTTACCTCGCTCCCGGTGCCTGCCGTGGTCGGTATTGCTATGAGGGGCAGCCCCTTCTTTTCAATTTTCTTACCCCCAAAGGCGTAGTCGTAAGCTTTCCCCTTGTTCACTGCAATGGATGCCATGAGCTTCCCGGCGTCAATGGTGCTCCCGCCGCCTAAAGCTATAACTAACTCGCATCCGTTTTTTTCTATAATCTCTGCCCCTTCATCTATGCTTTGGTATGTGGGGTTTGGCTCAATCCTGTCGTAAACAGTTATCTCAATATTGCCGAGTTGCTTGCGGATTTTTTTGACAACCTGCTCCCTGAAACCCCCCTTTCCAGTCACGAGCAATATCTTTTTGGCGTTGACATTCTCCCCTAACCGGGTAAGGCTGCCTCTCCCAAAAATTATCTTAGTGGGAAGCTGAAATTCCCAGCCCATACTATCCCTCACCCAGTTTTTTTACCGCATCAATCAGCCCATGCGCATAGTTGATGCACCCGAAGGCAGTCACATAATCATTCTTCTTAAGGTAGAATTCGGCATCCTTGCAGTACCTTGTGGCAAGCTCAACTATCCCTGCAGCGTCCTTTACATCCTTAACACTTTCATAGAACTGGACTATGTCCTCCTGTATCCTCTTCCTATCATCCATAAGGAAGTATTTTAATTTACTTTATTTTAATCTATCCCTATGTACGAGAAAGTCATAGTCGGGGGTACCTTCGAGACCCTGCATAAAGGGCACAGGGAGCTGCTCAGGCTCGCGCTCTCGTCAGGGAAGAGAGTGTACATAGGCGTCACGAGCGACGAGTTTGCAAGGAAGAGCAAGAGATACAGGTGCTCCCCATTCACCTTAAGAAAAAGCAGGCTTGAGAAGTTTCTTGGGAAGGAGCTTGTGAGAGTTGAGATATTCAAGCTCCACGATGTATACGGGCCCACTCTCCACGGGGATTTTGACGCTATAGTGGTGAGCAATGAAACCAAGGCCCGAGCTGAGGAGATAAACAGCATAAGGAGGAGCAAGGGGCTGAAACCCCTGGAAATAATCTCCTTGCGCATGCTCAATGCAGATGACCTGAAGAGGCTTTCATGCGAGAGGATAAAGAGAGGGGAGGTGGATGCGGAAGGGATAAGGAAGAAACCGCTGATCCTGGCTGTCGGCTCAACAAATCCCACAAAGCTCAAGGGTGTTGAGCGAGTGGCCAGAAAGATATTCAAGAATTTCAAGTTACGCGGCATCAAGGTAAGCTCAAAGATCCCGGGCCAGCCGTTTGATGGTGATACGCTAACTGGCGCCATCGAGCGAGCCAGGGTGGCAAAGCAAAAACTGAAAGCAGACTACGGGATAGGGCTTGAGAGCGGGCTTTTTGGGTATGAAGGAAAATATTTTAACTGCCAGATGTGCGCCGTCTATGACGGTGAGAGGGTTACGTTTGGCTACAGCATGGCATTCGAGATTCCTGGTGAACTTGCTGAGGAAATACGGAAAACTGGAAAAACCATGAATGAAATTTTTTCAAGGCTCAGCAGTATTTCCGATATAGGGAAAAAGAAGGGAGCGCTGGGCTACTTATCGAGGGGGTTGGCTGAGAGAAGCGAGATGAGCGAGCAGGCTTTCATCTGCGCGATGATACCGCGAATGAGCTCGTTGTACTGATAATGAAAGTAATAAATACCCGTGGATGCACATACAAGAATATAATTCAAAAAGGTGGTCGAATATGGCGGATGTTACTGCACCTGTTGGAACCATGACGCTTCAGGAACAGATGGATTTGATAATAGATGACATAGATGACTCAATAGCCGGGAAGTACGTCTTCACTCTTCGTGACCTTCTTGAAAACCCTGATGATTATGCGGACACTCCGGATATAGGAAAGGAGATAGACAGACTCAAGGTTGATGTTAACCTGTACTTCGAAAAGAAGAGGGCTGAAGCGGCAGATCAGGTATCAAAATACAAGGATGATGCTCTTAAGGCGACAAGGCTTGCGGATAAAGTTGGCGGAGCTGTGAAGGACAAGGCGAAGATCATTAAGAAACCATTCGTGACCCCGCTCTTCTTCGTCAGAAAGGAGGATGAAGATGAAGTGCTCTTTATTGATAACTACGACACGTCCTATGAAGCTCTTCTGGATGAGATGATAAAGGGAAGCATGTTTGTGGTTGATGCTAGCCTGGTTATTGAAAACTTCAAGGTGGGCAGGTGGATTTTCGTTGGGGAGAACAAAAACAGAGGTCTATATGTCTTCTTCCCTGTCAACCCGATTGGAGTGCTGGACATAGCGAAAGACCAGATGACTATGGCTCTGGATGGATTGAAAATAGAGCTGGAGTCAGCAGAAGAGACTGAGAAGAAGTGATCAGTCCTTTACCATGAATTTATTTATTTCCTTCCTAGCTTTCTCTCTCCTCTTCTGGTGCCCCTCTAGGAAGCGGCAGACTTTATCAGCCAGGTATTCCTTGCACTCCCCGCAGAGTATCTTTCCTCCCTTGCACTCGTCCCAGAACTTCCTGATTTTCTCGTCATCATCCTCAAACATGTAGTAGAGCCACTGGTGCACAACGCAGACTTCCGGGTTTCCCCCCTTCTCCTTCTGCTCTGCAACTGTTGCCCGGCCTCCCGTAAATGCGCTCATCACCTTCTTCCTTGCAACAGCAGGGGGATCCGTTGTATATACTGCAGTCTCTTCCTCAGAAGCAGACATCTTGCCTCCGACCCCCTGCAGGCCCGGAAGGAATTTGCTGTATATGCCGGCAGGCTTGGGCATCCCCAAGGCTGGAGCCACATCCCTTGCTATCCTCCAGTATGGATCCTGGTCTATTGCGCAGGGTATCAGGCAGTTGACATCCTTCTTCTCCAGCATCTGGGCCATGAAAGCAGGCGAAGCCTGGATTGCAGGGAAGAATATCATGCCTATGTTCGAGCTGTTCTTGAACCCAAAAACCGCCTTTGCGGTTGAGAAAGTCACCCTTTTCGCAATTTGCAGTGATATCCGGTACATGGTCTTTATGTACTCCACATCGGAGAATATCACGGTATTCCCGGGCTCCATCCCGCTTGCTATTACATCCAACGCATTATCATAGCTGTAACCCACTGCTTCATCAAGTTCCACGTCCCTCATGAGGAATTTCTCGTCATCAGTCATCTGGAAGTAGAGCTTTGAACCGAATGCCTTTTGCAGGTATGCAGTGAAGAGCCATGGAATGATGTGCCCCAGATGCGTCCTGCCGGAAGGGCCCCTCCCGGTATATAACACAAACTGCTTTCCCCTTTCGTAGTCCTGCATGACTGCATCAAAGTCCCTATGGGAGAAGAACAGCCCCCTCCTGAGGTAAAGGTGCATCTCCCCGGCCTTTCTCTCAATCTTCTCCATAAGCTCTTTGGAGAGCGGTTGCACTCCAAATTCTTTTATGAGCTTCTCGTAATCCACATCTCCCCTGACTTCCCAGGGGTTCACGATGAATTTTTTATGAGTCATTCCTAACCTCTCCGCTATACCTTCCTCGTAATAAATATTAATAACCCAACTCCCATGATGCTTAGTGCGCATGGTATGAGCCAGCTTGCCGTAGCCTGCATCAGCTTGAACTTATGCGCCTCCATCATTGCGTTTGCGTGTATCCTAACCAGGTACACCCCCAGAATTATCGTTGCAAGAATCCCTATTCCAATCTCCAGAGAGAAAAGGAAGCTTAGCA
>JAPLWT010000044.1 GCA_026396455.1 Microcaldota archaeon
GAGGCAGAGAAAGATACTGAGGGAGTTTGGGAATGCGGTTGGGATAGCATTCCAGATTCAGGATGATGTCCTCAATGTAGTTGGAAAAGAGGAGAAATACGGCAAGGAAATCGGGGGGGATATAAGCGAGGGGAAGAGAACCCTCATGGTCATACACACGCTGCAAAGAGCCTCTCCCGAAGATAAGAAAAGGCTCACTTCCATCCTAGATGAGAAAACAAAAAATCAGCAGAAAATCGGAGAGGCAATCGAGATACTGAAGAAGTACAACTCTCATGAGTATGCGAAGAAAAAGGCAGATGCGCTTGTGAAAAAAGCAAAGAAAGGATTGGAGAAGCTACCTCAGACAGAGGCGAGAGAAAAACTATTGCAGCTTGCTGACTTCTTCATAAACCGGGAGTTCTAATTCCGAATGGGCATTGTATTATATGGTTCGGCATCCATAACGTATGTATAGGTGTTATTCTATGAGTTGCGAGGAGAAGGAGCGCATCATTGAAGCATGGGACGAGCATGTGAAAAAACACTGCATTCGATTGAAGTTCCTCACCAACAGCGTAACACAGGACGAACAGTTCAATCTTGATTTTAAGAACAACATTCTGCAGAGCAGGAAACTGAGTGGGAACGAGAAACAGGAAATCATCCTGCATGCTGAGCTTTGATCTGCGGTAAGCTTTTATTCTCTGCTTTTCCTAATTGTTGGGGTGAACTGAGTGAATCTTTCAGTCTCATTTTGCGGAGCGAGGATGAAGAACCCTACTGTGCTGGCATCCGGCCTCCTAGGCGTCAATATTGAGATGCTGAGGAGAGTTGTCGAGGAAGGCGCAGGAGCTGTGACATTCAAATCCATAGGCCCCAGAGTGAAGAGCGGGCACAGAAATCCCACCGTATTGGCTTATGAATGGGGTGTGATCAACGCGGTTGGACTGCCCTCGCCAGGCTACAGGGATATGAGGGGAGAGCTTTCCAGATTGAAGGAGGTTGGGGCGCCTGTTTTCGTGAGCATATACGGCGCATCGGTGGGGGAGTTCTGCGAGGTTGCGGAAGCAGTTGCAAAATACAAGCCGGCAATGATTGAGGTTAATATTTCATGCCCGAACACAGAGGCAGAAGGGATGATTTTCGGATGCAGCGAGAAGCTCGCCTTTGATGTTGTGAGTGCTGTGAAAAATGCATGCGGCTCTGTTCCTGTGATGCCGAAGCTGACACCGCAGGCGCAGAATATCGGCAGGGTGGCAAAGGCATGCGAGGAGGCTGGCGCGGATGCAATATCTGCAATAAACACGGTGGGGCCAGGCATGCTGATAAACATAGAGGCAAGGAAGCCCGTGCTGGATTACAAGAAAGGGGGAATCTCGGGCCCTGCCATAAGGTCTGTTGCAGTAAGATGCGTTTATGAGATATACGAGGAAGTTGGCCTGCCAATTCTAGGGATAGGCGGAGTGACCGAAGGAAGGGATGCAGTTGAGATGATGCAGGCCGGCGCAACAGCAGTGGGAATTGGGAGCGGAATCTACTACAGGGGAATTGATGTCTTCAGCAAGGTTTGTGATGAAATGAAAATTTGGATGAAGGAGAATGGCTGCAAGAATATGAAGGAGCTTGTGGGTGCGGCACATGAGTGACATACCAGTTTCAAACAGAGTTAGGAAAATTGTTGAGGAGAATAAGGAAGTAAGAACCATCTTTCTGGAGGACAACGTGCCAGGAGCAGTACCCGGGCAGTTTGTCATGGTGTGGCTCCCAAGGGTGGATGAGAAGCCGCTTGCCCTTTCTTATCTGAATGGAGAGGCGGCTGTGACAGTGCAGAGGAAAGGAAAGTTTAGCGAGGAGATTTTCAAGCTCAGGAAAGGGGATTATAT
>JAPLWT010000055.1 GCA_026396455.1 Microcaldota archaeon
CTCGGCCCAATGAGACTTGTTCCATGCCTCTCGTCCAAGATAAATCTAGGTCCGGCATACATTGAGGAGGCCTGCAGGAGGGCAAAGCTGGATCTGGAAAGAGCTGCAAATTCCCTGACAGAACTAGAGGTTGGCGAGCTCTTTGCCGGCTTTATAGAAGTTAGAGAATATGAGAACAAGCCCGAACCAACAATATACCTGAAGGATGGCAAATACCTAGATTACTCCATACTGCCCCTCAAGAAGTACGAGAGTTTGGAAACCATTCAGCTCAAATCCCTTTCAGCTCTGCTTGACGACTTCTACATGCATTTCAGCGGAGAGGAGAAGAAGCCCGATGAGAAAAGGCTGAAGATAGAGATAAAGATACGGGAGCAGGAAAAAGCACTGAATGAGTTCAGAGAAAAAGCAAAGGAAAGCAAGGCAATTGGGGATCTGATATACGCAAACTTCGATAAGGTGGAGGCAATACTGCGCTTCATAAAGGAGAGGAGGAAGATGCCTTCAGATAAAATAATGAGTGAGTTGAACGAGAAGATGCCCGAGGAGTCCAAGCTTGTTGAGAGCATAGATACAAAGAAAGGCGAGCTTGTGCTCCTTCTCTAATCAGAGCAGTCCTTTTAGATCCGCAACTGAATTCAAGACAAGCTTGGGTTTCTCCTCCCCTTTCAATCCTTTCAAATCCGCTCTCTTGGTTATTCCCGTCAGGACGAGTATAGTGTAAAGGTTGAATCTGTTGCCGCCAACTATATCCGTGTCTATTCTGTCCCCAACAACGGCAACCTGGTTCCTCCTCAAGCCCATCCCCTTTACCGCAATCTCAAACAGCATCGGGTTTGGCTTTCCAATCACCACCTCAGGCTTGACTCCAGAGGCTGCCTCAAGGGCGGCAACCATAGCCCCTGCTCCTGGGTCAAGCCCTTCCTCCCCAGGCCTGCTCACATCCGGATTGGCCGCTATGAACCTAGCGCCATTTTTCACTGCCCTCAGCGCGATCGTCAACTTTTCATAGGTGAATCCACTATCAATTCCAACTGCAACGAAATCCGCCCTCTCGCCTTCCTTGCCTTCAACAACCTCAAACCCCTTTTGCCGGAGCTCGCCAACAAACCCTTCCTCGCCTATAACAAAGCACTTTCCGCTCCGGTATCTATTCTTCAGGTAAATAGCAACTCCCTGGCTGGAAGTTACAACCTCACTCCTCTCGCAGCGAATTCCCATGCCGCCAAGCTTGCGCACATAATGCTCCCTGCTATTGGCTGCGTTATTTGTAAGAAAGCGCACCTTCCCTCCTATTTCCCTGATATGCGCAAGAGTCTCTCTTACCCCGTCTATCGGAGTTTTGCCTATGCAGACAACTCCATCCAAATCGAATATGAATCCTTTCTTACCGCTCAACTCGCCCATATTTTATATCTTATTGAACAAACACTTAAATATGGAGTTGGCCTATCTCTCGAAGCTTCCCGGCATCGGAGGTGTCATGAAGAGCTGCCCGGAGGATTTCCTAGTTGAGGAGATAACCGCAGGAGGAGAAATCCTGGAGCTTGATAAAACATTCGAGAGGGCAGGAGAGGAAGGCGACTTCACATACTTTGTGCTGCAGAAACGGAACTGGAACACCCTGCAGGCATTGAAAGAAGTGGGGAGAAAGCTCCACTGCGGGCTGAAAAGGTTCGGCTATGCCGGAGTGAAGGACAGGAATGCAATTACTACTCAATTAGCAAGTGCTTTCAAGATTGACAAAACAGCACTTTTGAACCTGAGGATAAAGGACATTAAGATAAATGCTGCTTGGGGTGCCAAGGAGAAGGTCAGAATTGGAGACTTGCTCGGTAATAGATTCACAATATCTATAAGGAATGTTTCTCCTTGTTCAGCTGACCAGATGAAGAGCATATATGAAGATACTAAAGGGCTGTTTCCAAACTATTTTGGAGAGCAGAGGTTCGGGAGCATA
>JAPLWT010000045.1 GCA_026396455.1 Microcaldota archaeon
GTCCAACATGTCTACAACTCTCACAAACAACACACTGACCAATATCACGTGGACATATAGTCAGGATTATTCAGTTCTGAAATGGGCTGTCCAGTGCTGCAACTCAACCAATTCCTGCAACATGACAGCAAACAGGACACTGAGGATAGACACGACTCCACCTGTAACAACTGCCACTGCCAAAAAAAATGACAGCTCCACCTATACATTCAACACATGGACAAACTCTACATACGTCAATGTGACACTAATATGTGATGATACAGGAGGAAGTGGATGCAGTACTACGAAATACTGCAATGATACAACCAACACCTGCACCCCCTCGACAACCTACTCATCCCCTGTCCGGATAACCACCCAGGGAACCTCATACATCAGGTACAACAGCACGGACAGTGCTGGGAATATTGAAGCAATAAAGAACCAAACAATCATGATAGACTCGACTGCGCCGGTAACAACCGCAACAGCAGTTAAAAATGACAGCTCCTCTTACATCTTTGGCACAGCGACTAACTCCTCTTATGTCAACGTTACCCTCTCCTGCTCTGATGGAGAAACTGGATGCAACATTACAAAATACTGCACTGATACGAACAACACCTGCACCCCATCGACAACCTATTCATCCCCTGTCCAGATAAGCACGCAGGGGATTTCATACATCAGGTACAACAGCACGGACAATTTAGGAAACAATGAAGCAATAAAGAGCAAAACAATTATCATAGATTCAACCCCGCCTATTTACTCCTCAAATTCTACCAACTCAACCTTTGCAGCAACGCCAGTAATTCACAGCCTTTACTGGCAGGATAACACTAATCTGAGCGGTTACATCTTTTCTTTTGACAACTGCACAGGAACCCTGGTAAATTCCAGCTGGGTGGCAATGACCGGAACAGGCAACTGGAGCAACGTGACAAAAACAATCAATTCAACAGTTGGTTGCAAAATACAATGGTGCGTCTACGCCAATGACACTTCAAACAACTGGAATTCAACTTCCTGCAGTAGTCCGTTCAGTTACAACACTACGAATGCTACGTCTCTATCCATATGCTCAAACCTAAACCAATCAGGTGCAACCTATGACCTCATAGCAGACATAATCGATAGCAATGCACTAGCATGCATGAATATCTCAGCAAACAACGTAACTCTCGACTGCCATGGGCATACAATAGACAGTGATGGAACCAACGGACAATACGGAGTATATGTATACAGGACGACAGCAACAAATACGAATGCAACCGTCAGGAACTGTGTGCTTACTGACTGGGTTACCGATGACGTCTACCTCTATTACAGTTCCAAAAACTCACTCTACAACAACGCAGTTTCAACCAACAATAAGTATGGCTTCTTACTGGCTTCTTCCAGTTCCAACAACTCACTTTACAACAACACAGTTTCAGGCAGTAGTCATGCCATCGCCCTATATTCCAGTTCCAAAAACAACTTAATCTACAACAACACGGTAAATTCCAATAATATCGCTTTCGACATAACATCCAATTCCAACTTAATCTACAACAACATAGTTTCAGACAATAATTATCCTGTCTACCTAAATTCCAACACCAACAACTCAGTCTACAACAACACGGTTTCAGCCAATGATCATGGCATCTACCTATACAACAGTTCCAGCAACTCAGTCTACAACAACACAGTTTCAAACAACGATAATTATGGCATCGCCATATCCTCCGGTGCTAACAACTCAATCTACAACAACCTCCTCAGCAATTCAGTCAATGTCAATCTTGGAGGGATTACCTATCTTAACTTCTGGAACACAACCAACCGGTCAGGCACCCGCATTTATTCCAATGGAACCAACATCGGGGGCAACTACTGGACTAATTCCTCTGGAAACGGTTATTCAGATACCTGTACTGATGCAAACAAGGACGGGTTCTGTGATGCTGCATACGATTTATGCTCTGGCACTTGTGGAACCAATAACACAGATTACCTTCCTCTAAGCAATAAATACGTCGAAGCTGTTCCGCCAGTCTATTCCCAGAACTCGACCAACTCGACCTTAATAAAAACGCCAGTGGAGCATAGATTATACTGGCAGAGTAATGTTGCTGGACTGAGCGGCTACATCTTCAGATTTGACAACTGCACAGGAATCCTAGTGGACAGCCCATGGATGCAAATGACAGGAACAGACAACTGGACCAACGTAACACTAACAATCAATTCAACAGTTGGTTGCATAATAAGATGGTGCGTCAAGGCAAATGACACTTCAAACAAGTGGAATTCAACTTCCTGCGATCTACCATTCAATTACACCACGACCGTTATACAGGTTCCATCTAACTGCTCAATGACGGCAATTCCATTTTTAACCGCATTGAGCGAACCAGTGGACATCAATGTGAGCTATACGAATGCAGCCGACGGCTCCCCGATCACAGATGCTGTCTGCCCGGTAGTTATAAACTTAGACCAGTACAACCCGCTCCATACAACATACAATTCCACAACTCTGAGCTATACCCTCACTACAAATCAGTTCCTGCCAGGCCCCAATATTTTGAATGTTACATGCAACTCAACAGCTTTCTTCGACTGCAATACCAGCGCTACCCACAATGTGTCCTGGTCTGGCGTGATTGACTTCCCATCCATAATCATACAGGATCCTATCTACGCGGTAAACAGCAGTGGACAATACCACAAAATCATAAAGAAAGCTCCGCCCTATCCCTCTGGCAATCTGGTCACCGATATCGGGTTCGGAAATTCCGCTTATAACTGGACCTACGGCATGGTGACAAAGCCCGCGAACAGCAAGCCAACATGTGCCGATATCAACAATATAGTGGATAGCTCTAAAATACTGCTGGTTAACGACTCCAGCAATATAGCAAATGTCACCTTATGCCCGGGCATAACCGCTTTCTCTGGACTCATATTCGCGGATGATGCATGCGTAAAGAATGCGACTGATTGCCGGGATAAACTCACAGTTCCTTACATACTCAACTTCACATATAATACAACTTATGGTGCACCTAACCTAAACAACGTAAACATATTCAATCTGTCCAACCTGACATACGTTCTGCTAAACGGAGACCAGCATGTTGTGCAGGACGTATCCGGGCTGAGAGCATTCTACTTCAATGGCTACTACATAGAATCCAAGCTGGCGCCCAGCTTCCTGATGAGGCTCTACGGGCAGTTCGGCCCATCACCCTACGGGATATACTCCTTCGTGGATATGAACCAATACCCCAGCCCGAATTCTTCTGTGGACTACTACTACTTCAACAAAACATCGAACATCCCCTCCTATCTGATAAAGGGAATGCCAAACTGCGAGAATGCAAACATATGCAACAATGATACCATAGGGCATTTCAGGTTGGATGACAGCATCAGCGTGTTGAACTCAAGCGGAACATATACCCATATAACCAGCATAGGCGCTGAAAAGCTAATTTATCAACCATAAACGCTAGGCGCTTATTAAGAGAACAACTCGGCAAACACAAGGCCGAATACCATCGTAACCGCTAAAAATATGATAAGCCCAAGCCCTACGAAGAAAGGAGCATACTTGAACCCGTTTATCCACAACCCCGTGTTTACAACTGCTATTATGAACGATGCCGAGAAGGTTACGAGTATCGTTGCTATTATCGCAAATTTGTAGAAATCGTCAGTTGTTATCTTTGGCGGCTTTGGCTGGACCAATGACATTGCGCCCACCTTTGGGAAACCCTGGGGGTTCTGGAGCAGTATTTCCCCCCATATCTTGTTTGTTGCGTGTATAAGCTGGTAGGAGAGCCCGTAAAGCATGGGTGCTCCGATGCAGGATGCAAAAACGATGAATATGACATACATCAGCATCATCTCGGCTATCTCCTTGTGCAGAATTTGAACCTGCCTTGCATCCCATGCGCACTTGTCAAGCAGGGTTGCAACCTCTCCCCCGCTCGAGCTCTCCTCCACAATCAAGTTGACAGTCCTGTTGAGCTGCCTTGAGTCGAACTTCTTTGCCAGCCTCTTGAGAGCCTGTGTGAAGGGCTCACCCCCGAAGGTTCTCCTTGTAGTGTTTGCAATCTCCTCAGAAAGCAGGCCGAACTCCGGCCTTGCCGCGAACCAGAGGGCTCTCTCAATGGACATGCCTGCCCTGACGTTTGCTGCGCATATCTGCAGGAAGTCCGGCAGTACCTCCTCTATCTCCTTCTTCCTGCTGTCCACCCTCATCCTGAGCAGGACATAAACAGCAACTGCGAAAAACACCATTATCCCTCCGGCTATCGGCAGAGCGAGGTCGGGCAATGCCTTGCTGAGAAATATGAAAACAGGTATTGGAATCCCAAACACAAGGAGCAGCACCATGCCGGTGAATGCTTCGGGTGACATATCTATGCCGGCCATAAGCAGGGCATCCTCTATCCTCAGGATCCACCCCCTCGTCAGCAACCTGCCCATTGCGCCGTATACGTCATCCATCAGATTACCTCATATGTCAAAGCTCGGTCTTGAAGATCTTATTATCGTGAGGAACACGTACTGTATAAGAGCCAGGCCTATCAGGATGATTACCAGAGTTCCGAAATCAATATCCAGGCTTATGAACGAGCTAAGAATAACCCCTATTGCAACTCCCAGGGAGGGCATAATTATTGCGAACAGCATGTAGAACATAGCTATCGGGTTGAGCTTCTGCCCGTACCTCTTTATCTCTATCACCTGCTCAGCGGATATCTGGTTCAGCGCTGTTTCGAGACCAGTTGCAACATCAGCACCTGACCTGAGGGACATGAGTATCTGCAGTATTATCCTCCTAAAAGACGTTGCCTTGTTGGTCTCATAGGCCTGCTGCAGTGCAATTTCGGCTGGGATTCCGCTGTCTATCCTCTCCACAATCTTCTTGAACTCCCTGCTCGTTGCCCCATACTCCTTCCTCACCCCCATAAGGGCATTGAAGAGGGGGGCTCCTGATTTCAGCGCTATCAGTATGTCCCTGCCAGCAAACAGAGACTCCCTGTCCACCTCCTTCGCTTTCTGTGATATCCTGACATCTATGGCACCCATTCCCATCATGAAGAAGACGAAGAACAACAGCGGTGACATAAGGGCAACCACAATGAACGGAAGACTGAAAACTGATGCCAGCATTCCCAGCACTATGGTGAGCATTATCATCATCACCACGGCATTCAAGGCTGTCCTTACTACGAAGTCCCTCGGGTCGATTTCCATATCGGCCATTTCGAGCTTCCTAGGCAAGTCGGGGAATTGCTTCACAAGCACGTTGACTATCCCCCTCTCCCACCCGGCTTTGGGTCTTGGCCTGCCCATCTCTCGAAGGGGCTGCGGAGGAGCCTCCTTTTTCTTAGTGGCCATGCTGCCTAAAACCTGCCTTACCTCCTCCTTCTTGCCAATTTCCTCCATCTACAACTCACCCGCCCTCTAGAATATCCTCAATTTCCTTTTTCATTTTTCTTATCCTCTGCGCCTTCTCCCTCTCCTCCCTCTTCATACTTATGCTCTTGAAATCCTCGTTCAGCTGCTTTATCTCCTCAGCTTTCGCTTGATCAAGTTCAGGTGCGGCAGGCTTCTCCTCAGCCTTCACCGCAGCCTCCTCAAGGACCATTCTCTCCTTGGGCTTCTCCTCGGGAATTTCCGATATGAGCTTGGCGAATTTAGTCTTCATCTCATCCAGCTTCTTCTCCTCGTCCAATATCTCCTTCTCGGTCCTCGCGACAACTTCTACTTTCTCCGCGGGTATCCGCTCTATCTCCTCCTCAGTCAGAATCCTTTCCTCCGCCTTCTCTACCTTCTTACCCTTCATCCCGCTGTGTTCTATCCTCCTTGCGCTCTCAAGTGCGGCTTCGTATGAGACCACCGAAATATTTTCAACATCGAACTCCCCGAATAATGGCATGTTCGGCAACAGCCTGTTAGCTTTCGGAAGAGCTTTTCTCTCCAGTCTCCTCACTTCAGAGGACATTCTCACGAACTCTGCATCCAGCTTCTCCTTGCTCTCTTGTGGAACAGCATCAGCCATTATACTACCCTACTTCCCGTATAACCCCAACTCCTCGCTCCAAGGTTCATTCTTATTGACAATCTCCATCATTTCATCGATATTGCGGTAATAGCGCGCGATAACCAGACCCACGTTGTCCACGTCCCTTATCTGGTTCTTCAGCATCCATTTCAAAACTTTGGTCTTTCCCGCAATATCATCAATTATCTCCTTCCTGGACAGTCCGGCGTATAGCGAGAGAGTATCGGCAAGCACGCTGAGCTCGTTTATCTCCTTGATCGAGTCTGTCTTCAAATCCCATCTCGCTATCACGTTTATATCGCCGCCCCTCAGTATCTCAGCGAATTCCAGCATCCTCCTTATCCCGAGCCTCCTGTGCCTGAATTGCACGACAATTCCTGCGAGGGCATCCAGCATGCTCTTGGGTATGCTGATTGGCGGGTTGGTGAGCCTTGTGATGGTGTCACCCGCGTTATCCGCGTGCAGTGTCGCATATACCGAGTGGCCTGTGTGCATTGCCTCGAAAAGAACCTCGGCCTCCCTCTGCCTTCTTATCTCTCCCACCAGCAGCCTGTCGGGCCTCTGCCTCAGTGCATTGACCAGCAAATCCAGCATTGTAACTTCTCCTTTCCCCTCTGGGTTCGGTTGCCTTGTGAGCATGGGCACCCACTGCATATGTTTCGGAAGTGTAAGCTCTGATGTATCCTCTATTGTTATTATCCTGTGACTCGGTGGGAAGAAGCACCCTATTGAATTGAGGAAAGATGTCTTTCCGCTTGCGGTTCCCCCAGAAATGATCAGTGACAGCTCGTTCTGCATGCACAGCCATATGAGGGAAGCAGACTCTGGGCTTATGGTGTTCCTCTCAAGCACGGCAGTAATAGTCCATGGGTTCTTCGAGAATTTCCTTATAGTTATCGTGTTTCCGCACACTGATATTGGGCGGAGGGTTGCATTAACCCTTGACCCGTCCGTAAGCGTGGCATCCATGAGGGGGTTGAGCACGGTTATCTGCTTCCCTATCCTCCTGCCTATTGATGCTGCATATTCATATATAGTCTCCTCATCCTTGAGCAGCAGATTGGTCTTGCACCACCCATGCTTCTTGTGGAACACCCACACGGGCGCAGAGGAACCGTTGACGACTACCTCCTCAAGGTTCTCGTCATGAATAGGCGTCTCCAGTTCTCCCAGGCCCAGCATGCTCTGCACAAGGTAGGAGGCAAGCAACTTCTTCGCATCGTCAGAGAGAGTAAGGAAGTGCTTATCCAGGAGCTTCATTGCCTTCTCTTCAAATTTCCTCGTCACCTGCTCTATCATCTTGGGGTTCATGAGCTCGTCCGCATCCAGCTTGACATCAGTAATAAGCTCCCCCTTGAGGGTGTTGAGCACTATCTTTGTCCCCTCGCCCAGCCCCCTCACGCCGACATCATAGAGAGGTACAAAGTCCTTCTTGCTCTGAGTTATCTTAACATTCACGGGTATTTCGCCTGCTAGGAAGCTATACTCATCGATTAGCCCCTCGCTAGCTGGCTGGTCGCTCAATTCATCACCAAATAATAATCTTTTGAGGTGAATATAAACCTATCCGCTCAGTTTGCCCATCATGCCAAGGAATACGGTGTACTCTTTCTCGAAAATCAAGGTCTCCTCCCCGCTTCTCCTCACCTCCTCGTCTAGTTCCTTGGCTTCAGCAAAAAGTTTCGCTAGGTTCGAGTTCTTCCTCACTTTTATTTTTTCAATTCTCCCCATAAGGTTCTTCAGCTTGGCATTCAGCATTACCTTTATCTCCTCCAATGACTGAAGCTCTCTTTCGGCTTCATCCTTGTATCTAATCTTTTCCTCGTATTTCCCCAGCAGGCTATGCAAACCTTCCAGCTCCTTTTTCACATCGCTCCTGCTTCTCTCAAATTCATCATAAAGCCCTCTTTCAGCGATATTGTCCCTCTTAATACTCACCCAGTCAGGCCCCTTCATTTTTTCAAGCTCCTTCCTCTCAGATTCCACGGAAGCTTTCAACTCCTCAAGGGTCTTTTTAATCGCTTCGTATCTCTTCGTCTTATCGTCAGGCCTGCTGGCGGGTATCTTCAATAAAGTGGAAACTTCCTCTTTTTTAACAGCCGGCTTTTCAACCTTTATCTCTTCAGGCTTGATTACTGGCCCGACAGCAAGTACCTTCAATAAAGCAGCAGCATCCTCTTTTTTACTCAGAGGTTTTTCGCCCTGAGTTTTTTTGTCTTTCATCCTTCTCACTCTTTACAACTTCTGGGGGCAGGCTTTCTCAAGTTCATCAATATCCTTCTGCAGTTTCTCAAGTTTCTTCTCGCTCTCCTCGATTCTTTTTTTCAGCGCTTCGGTATCCTGCACAAACTTCTCATTCGTGCACCTTCCCCTGTAGCACAACTCCTCGTGTTTTTTCTCGATGGTATCAAGCTCCCTCACTTTCTGCCTTATGGCAGCCATTTTATCCTCAAACAATTTTGAGACTCCTATGAACTCGTCCCGCATTTCATCCAATTCCCTTCCAAACCTCTCGAGCCTCTTCACCTCGGATTCAACTTCCCGTGACATTGTCACCTGCATCTCAGTTATATCCCTCGCCTTCCTCTCTACCTCGCTCTTCTCACCGCTCGGAATCGTGAGGTACACTTTAGTCAGCATATAATCTATTTTGACGATTCCCTCTTTCTCAAGTACCTTGGCCCACTCTTCTATTACGCCCTGGGAAATGCCCAGCTCAATAGCAGCTTCCCTCAGCTCAATTTTCCCTCGGTCCCTCACAAGTTTAACTAATCCATCCACCCCAGTGCTTATGGGAATGTCCTCTCGAGCCATGTATGGTCTTTCACTGTTAATTATTAATAAAGGTTTAGGTATATACTTCTACTAAGATACAAGGTGGAAAGATGGGCGAGGAACTCTTGGGCATAATACCGATAAGGGAGCAGTTTGGTGCGGTGGAGAGATTCAGGATTGAGAGCAAGCTCCATGAGAAATTCAGGGATGATGGAATAAAGGTTTACCTCTCCATAGACTCGAAGAAGAACGCCGAAGAGTTGAAGGCTGAGCTAGGGCTTGCTGATGCAAAGTTGATTGAAATACTGAATTTTATGGAAAGGGAAGGGATAATAAAGCTCAAGACGATATATGAGTTCGAGCTTGAGGGCTCGCTTAAGAAATAGCTCCTTCTGCGGAAGTGAATTTGATGAATAAGGATTCTCTGAAAAATGTGCTGGAGAAGCAGCCTGCGGGGACAATGGAGAGATATAAGTCCGAGAAATCGCTTCTGGATAAGTTCGGGCAGGATGGAATCAAGGTATACCTGTCTATAGACGGCAAGATGACTGCTGAGGAAATAATGAAAAAGACCGGATTGGGCGAAGAGAAGTTCATGGAGATACTCAACTATCTGGAAAGCATAGCGGTACTGAAAACAGAATTGCCAGCAATAAAACCCGGTGGGGAAATCGAAAAGACTGAAAAGCCCCCGCTGGAACCAATCAAAAAGCCTGCAGCTATATCCCCTATTCCACTGATCAAAACAGAGGAAACTCCGGTTTTTGACAAGAGTTCTGCCCTCGAGGCATTGGTTACCAAAGCAAAGCCGTCTGGGGTGACAGAACTGCCCGTACGCGTGCCAAAAACTCCGCTGGAGAAAAAGCTGTATGACAAGTTCGGGCAGGCAGGGCTTCATGCTTATAACATGATTGATGAATTCAGGACCCCCAGGGAAATTCTGAACGAGACCAACATAAGCGAGGAACAACTCAAATCGATAATCGAGTTCATGCGCAGTGAGGGGATAATACGATTGGAGAGGCCTGAGGAAGCGATGGACGAGCCTCTGAAGGTGCCTGCCCCGCAAACGCAGGCAAATCCCGCTGAGCAGAAACCGCAACCTCCCAAACTGGTTGAGAAGCCCGCCCCGAAACCGATTGAAAGAGCAATCCCCAACAAGAATGCGGTGTGCATACCAATAGCGGTACCCATAAGGTTAATCAACAAGCTGAGACTGGAGGCGAATCTGCTCAAAAAATATGGGAACGAAGGAGTGAAGGCATTCTCTATGATGAATGGGAAGAAAACCAATGCGCGGATAGTGAAGGATACCAAAATAAAGCCCGCAAGGCTCGATGAGATAACTACATTCCTGCTTCAGAATGATGCCGTCAAGCTCCAGTGCTTGACAGACGATAATATAAAAGAAATATACGGAGAGGAGGGATTCTCCATATACTCAAAATACGGGAGGGACGGCATTCTGCTGTACGAGCTCATAGACAAAAAGACGACCCCGGGCGATATAGTGCGTATCAGCGGAATAGAGCCGAACGTTGCGGTTGAAATGTTCGCTTTCGTGCACAAGGTGCTCGGCTTGGAAATACCTCTTGACACAGAGCTGCTCCGCAAGCAGCTTGGGATTAAAAAGTGACGGGAAATCCCGCATCCTTTAGAGGTGGGATGAGGGACAAATCCTTGGAATGCCGGAAAGTTACCCCCTCGTTAGATTTATAAAGAATGAAATCAAAAAAATAGTGGCGATCAGCATAGAGAGCTAAAATAACAAAAAATTGCATTTGGGGAGCCCATGGTTTTCATAGAGCGAATTAAGCTCAAGAGATTCAAATCCTTCAGGTACGCAGACATACCTCTCTCGAAGGGGTTTGTATGCCTAGCGGGTCCCAACGGAAGCGGAAAGTCGAATATCTGCGACGGGATACGATTTGCCCTTGGGGAGAACAGCTTCAAATCCCTCAGGGCGAAGAAGGTTGCCGATTTGATTACCCATGGCTCCGAGAAAGCTGAGATATACATCCAGTTTGACGGTGAGAAGAAGCACGAGCTGAAGAGGGCGATAAGAAGGGATGGCAAGACGCTCTACAAGCTTGACGGAAAAAGACTGACGCGAACCGATGTCCTTGACGAGCTCTCAAGGCTTGGGATCAGCGCGGGAAACCACAATGTCATAGCCCAAGGGGAGGTTGAGAGGATAGTCGACATCAACCCGAAGGAGAGGAGGGAGATAATAGACGGGGTTGCGGGCATATCCGAGTTCGAGGAGAAGAAGAAGGAGGCGCTTTCAGAGCTTGCAAAGGTCGAGCAGAAGATAAATGACGCCACGATAGTTCTCAAAGAAAGGGAGGGCTTCCTAACAGAGCTTGATAAGGAGAAGAATGACGCACTGAAATACAACGAGATAAACGCCGGTTTGAGGAAATACAGAGGTTCGCTGCTTTTCATAGAGCTCAAGAAAGCGGATAAAGAATTCACACGTGTTACAAACAAATACCATGAGCTTAAGGGGCAGGAGGAGGAAATCAGCAAGCGCGTTGCTGATATTGATGTAAAAATCAAGGAGTTGGAAGGTAAGAAGAACGCAATAACCACGCAGATAAACGAGAAGGCAGAGAGGGAGAAGAGCTCGCTTGTCACTGAAGTAGAGCAGCTTAAGACTTCCATACATCTTGCCTTAGGGAGCAAGGAGCAGAAGGAGAGGGAAGTTGAGAGGCTGAAGCAGAGGATCAACACCCTTGAGAACGAGAAGATTTCCTTCAATGCAAGGATGATCCAGCTCTCCCAGAACTCCGGAGCCCTGAAGGAGAAGCTCTCCGAAATCGATGCACAGATTCTTTCATTCCTGAATGAGAGGGACAAGGCCTCGAAAAGCGAGGGGGCGCTTGGAAGCAAATTCTATGAAGCCAAAATGAAGTCAACAAACCTGCTCAAGCAGCTTGAAGGCAGGAGGGAGAGGATAAGGGCGCTGACGCTTGATATCGAGAAACTGCAGAGCAAGAAGGAGTTCAGCGAGATGGAGTTGAGCCGGCTAGGCGCGCAGGCACCGGAAGAGAAATCCGGGAGGGAGGCGGAGCTTCTCAGGGAGGCCGAGGAGCTGAGAAAGGCCAGCTCTGAGATAGATGCGCAGCTCAACTCGCTTTTCAACAGGGAGAAGGAGCTGAACCAGAAACTCCCGACAAGCGAGAAGATGCTGCTTGAGGTCAAGGAGAAGTATGTCGCGATAGGGAGCAAGCTGCAGTTCATGAAAGAGCTTCCGGAAAACCAGGGCATAAAATCAGTGCTGGAGCTCAAGAAGAATGGCATGCTGCCGGGAATATATGGGACAGTCGGAGAGCTGTGCAGGTTCGACGACCAGTACGCAACCGCTATAGAGGCGGCAGTCGGGCACAGGCTGAACTATCTCGTTGTGGAGGATGTTGACACTGCAGCGAAAGCTATAGAATACCTGAAGAAAACCAAGTCGGGCAGATGCACGTTCATCCCTCTTGACATAAAAGTGCGTTTCATAACTGATGAGCAGAGAGCCCTGAGCAAGAAAGAAGGTTCCCGGGGCTTCCTGATAGAAGTCGCGAGCTTCGACTCAAAGTACTCAAATGTCTTCCAGTTCGTTTTCGGCGATACGCTTCTCATTGATAACATAAGCAGCGGCAAGAAGGTTGGAATCGGGAAGGTCAGGATGGTCACGATGGAGGGGGACCTGCTCGAGTCATCAGGCGCCATAACCGGGGGGACTGTCAAAAGGGTTTCCTCGCATGCAAAGGAGAGGGCAGAGGCAGAACGACTCTCCTCAGAGCTGGAGGCGCTGAAAACCGACAGGGACGGAATCATCAATTCCCTTTATTCCACCAGGGAGGAAATGAGCAAGAGGAGAAGGGAGAAGAGCGAGCTTGAGGTGAAGCTCAAGGGATTCGAGCTTGAGCTCTCGCACATAAGCGAAAACAAGAACAGGGAAAGGAGGGGGAGAGAGGCTTATGAGACAAGTGTATCCTCCCTCAAGCAGGATATCGAGAAGATATCAAAGGAGCTCTCGGAGAAGCGGGCATCCATGGGGGAGCTGAATAATGAAACAGTAGAATTGCAGAAAGCCAACGAGGATTCCCTCAAGCAGTTAGACGCGGAAAAGGAGGAGCAGTTCAAGAAGAAGATGGGGGAGTTCGAGAAGCAGCTCAATGACTTCAACTCAACGAAATCCACGCAGGAGTCGGAGCTTGCAAAATGCACCGCCGAGCTTGAGGTTCTCAAGAAAAGGGCCCAGAACAACGATGCGGAGAGCGAGCCTCTCAGAAAGGAGCTGAATACTCTTAAGAGCGATATAAAAGAGCTGGAAGCATCACTGGCTTCAAACAACAAGCTGTATGAGGAGAAAAGCGCGAAGATGAAGAATGTTGGTGCCGACCTGGAGAGGCTTTTTACTGGGAGGAATGAGATTGAGAGGCAGATTGAGGCGCTTGCGCTTGAGAAGGGGAAGAGCGGGTTCAACTACGAGAAGTTCTTCAAGGACTTGACAAGATACGAGATAACGAAATCAAACCTTGAAACCAGGCTTGCGGACCTGAAGACAGAGTGCGCAGCATACCCGGATATCGAGCAGGTTGAGGGGACCAGGGAGGATATCGAAGCCAGGATAGGGGAAGGGGACCAGCAGCTTGCAACTCTCGGAAATGTCAACCTGAAAGCACCCGAGCTTTACGAGGAGAAGCTCAAGGACATAAAAGAGATAAAGGAGAAGACGGACAAGCTTGCAGAGGAGAGGAAG
This sequence comes from Microcaldota archaeon, assembly GCA_026396455.1. Classification (GTDB taxonomy): domain Archaea; phylum Micrarchaeota; class Micrarchaeia; order Burarchaeales; family Fermentimicrarchaeaceae; genus Fermentimicrarchaeum. Next base: position 13,587 of record JAPLWT010000045.1, read on the forward strand.
GCTGTGCAGACAATGATTGACGAGATCGAGACTAAAAAATCCGCAATATTCATGGAGACTTTTGAAATCATCAGAAAAAACTTCACGAAACTATTCGGATACGCGTTCAAGGGAGAGGGCGATATGGTGCTGCAGAACCCGGAAGCGCCCCTGGAGAGCGGACTGCAGATCCAGGTGAAAACAGAGAAAGGCGAGACGAAATACCTGGAATCAATGTCAGGAGGCGAGAAGTCCCTGCTCACTCTCATGTTCATCTTCTCAATCCAGATGTACAAGCCAGCTCCATTTTACCTGCTTGATGAGGCTGATGCTTCCCTTGACAAGGAGAACAGCCTGAAGCTTTCCCAGCTTCTCAAGGAACTTTCAAAGAACACCCAGTTCATAGTTGTCAGCCACAATGACGCAGTCCTTACCTCAGCTGATACTGCAATCGGAGTCACCAGGACGAAAGAAGGCTCGAAGATAGTTGGGGTGCAGTTCAACACCTGATTCTGGATATCTACAGCCCTTGCTGATTTCTGTGAATCTATAGAATTAGAGTGGGGTGATGGCAACATGTGGGGCAAGACCCCACATGTTGGAGGTGAACTTATGGCCGAACCACCCCTTACAAAGAGATTTATATGGTCGCCTTGCCAGCATCACTTCGTGAAATAATAAACCCTCCTCCCAGCCTGCTTCTTTTCCAGCAGTCCCTGGGAATGCAGCTTATTCAGCCTTGCGCTTGCAGCATTCTTCCCCCTGTAGTTGAAAGCCCTCTGCAAATCCTCCGCGCATACTTTGCCGCTCTTCTTCACAAAATCAATTATCTTACCGTCAATATCGCCAAGAATTTCCTCGTTGGCCTCGCTGCCCATCTCCCTCTCAATTCCCTCCAGCCTTCTCTCAATTCCATCCAACCTGCCAGCAATCTGCCTCAGGAGCTCCATCTCTGTTGTTTCCTTCACTTCCCTAAGTATGGTTCTCGTTTCCACGCTCTTTTTGTCAAGTTCCTTCTCTTCAATGCCTGGCATTTCAACACTCCCTCCTGAGAGCATCA
>JAPLWT010000008.1 GCA_026396455.1 Microcaldota archaeon
AAGAAGAAGCTCATAGGCCTTCGCGTGAAGAAGAGCGAGGTGAGCAGAACAGCGAATGACATCATACGCTCAACGCGGCTCGAGATGATGGCAAAGGAGAAGCCGAACCTGGTGGAGCTGGCGAGGGCGAAGGCATCAAAAGGAGAGCCCTTTGTACTGCTTTTCCTGGGGCCGAATGGCTCTGGCAAGACGACCTCAATCGCAAAGGTTGCGAACCTTCTGAAGAAAAACGGCATATCCTGCGTTATTGCCGCAGCGGATACCTGGAGGGCGGCATCGCAGGAGCAGACGGAAATCTGGGCTGGAAAGCTCGGAGTGAAGGCAGTTGGAGGCCAGTACGGTTCAGACCCAGCCTCAATTGCATGGAATGCATCCGCCCACGCCAAGGCAAAGGGAATCAACGCGGTTCTAATAGACACGGCTGGAAGGCAGGAGACAAGCAAGAATCTCATGAAGGAGCTGGAGAAGATGAACAGGGTGGTGAAGCCTGATTTGAAAATATACATTGGGGAGGCTCTGACTGGAAATGCAATTATCGAGCAGGTCAAGGAGTTCGACAAGATAATAGGGATTGATGCGGTAATACTCACCAAAGCGGATGTGGATGAGAAGGGAGGCGCAGCTCTATCCATATTCCATTCAACTGGCAAGCCCATCATATATTTCGGAGTGGGGCAGGAGCTGGACGACCTTCAGGAATTCTCACCTACCTCTCTTCTTGACAACCTTCTCACTTGAACCGCCCAGCCTTCTCCACAGAATTATCGCGGATAGCCATTGTATGGGTGCTACTATAAGTGATGGTATCAGCCACGCAACTGGCAGCAGGCATATGGTGCATGCAAGCACTATGGTCAGCAGACCCACACCCAAGCCAATAACGAACCAGAGCATGAAATAAACTATCATATCAGCGAGGTTGCCTATGACTAGCCTTGCAGACTTTTTTGCTGCCGCAACTATCCCTGCTCCGCCCAGAACCATCTCAATCTCCAGGAAGCTAAGAAGGAAATTGACTAGTGTGAAGATTGCGACGCACACGATACCGACAATTATGAGCACTATCAGACCGCTGCCGAAGACAAGAGCGCCGATATTCTTGCTTTGACTTACTGCGACCAAGAGGGATATGTTAAGAATGGCAAGTACCGCCAGAGGGGCAAAGCAGACGATTGCTACTGCAAACCTCAGCAGGATGACAAGAAGCGCATTAACAAACTGCTTGGGGAAATTGGTGACCCAGCTTGAAACTGTTCTGTTATTTGCAACATCATCCAAAGGTCCTATGACCGACATCGTTATCGTAAGGCTAATCAGACCATTGATGAAATTCAGCACGTACTGCAGAATAACCGGGCTGATGCAGAACAGCAGTACAACCAGGGTATTCTGCGCTTTGTCGCATAGTAACTCTCCGGGAAGTCGGAGTAGGAAGTCCGCAAGGCCAAAAATTATCGCGATAATGGCGATTACGGCGAATGCCAGTATCACGCTTTTCCAACTGGTTTTATACTTCTCGTATGCTTCCTCTATTACCCCAAGGACATCCGCCACACGACCACCTCAAGTTACTGACTTAGAGTAAGTAATTGGATACTTATAAATTCATACATTTAACTCGATTACCTGCACCGCTAATACCTTGGTCCGCGCCTGAAACCCCCGCGGCTCGGGAACCTGCGCCTCTCTTCAGTGCGGGCTGGAAACCTCGGTGCCGGGGTATTGGCTGGAAGGTTCTTCTCCTGCAGCGTAGTTCCTATAAGCCTCTCTATCTGACCCAGCGTTCCCATTTCATCAGAATAGCATAGTGATATTGCCTCTCCAACCTCGTGCATCCTTCCCGTCCTTCCAATTCGGTGTATATAGTAGTTTATATCATATGGCAACTCGTAGTTGAACACATGAGAAATCTTCTCCACATGTATTCCCCTTGATGCAACATCCGTGGCAACAAGTATCCTTGCCGACCCATCCTTGAATGCCTCCATCGCCCTAGTTCTCTGCGCCTGGCTCAGGTCCCCCTGTATTCCCGTTGCCTTTATTCCGTTGTAGTTCAGTATGCTTGCTAGCTCGTCAACCCTCCTCTTCGTCCTGCAGAATATCAAAGCTCTGTCGGGCTTGAGCTGCTTCAGGAGGTACAGCAGTGCGCCAGCCTTCCTGCCCGATTGGACCATGTAGAAGGACTGGGTGACACCCTGGGCGCTCTTTTCCGAAGACACGAGTTTCACGTGCTGAGGGTATCTCATGTGCTTCTTAGCCAGAGAAAGTATCTCCTCCGGAAAATCAACGCAGAACATCATCACCTGCTTCCTCTGCGGAGTTGCAGAAATTATCATCTCAATATCGCGGATGAAGCCCATTGCGAGCATGACGTCTGCCTCGTCAAGAACGAAGAAGTTTATTTTTGACAGGTCAAGTTCTCTTCGGGACATCAGATCCATGATTCTCCCCGGGGTCCCCACGACAATCTGCGCACCTGCCCTGAGCTTATCAATTTGCGGCTCTATTCCCACTCCTCCGTAGGCAATAAGCACTCGCGCCTGCGTGTGCTTCCCTATTTTCTTGAAGTCGTTTCCAACCTGTATCGCCAGCTCTCTGGTAGGTGTTAAAACAATCGCCTGCACGAAAGGCTTAGACTCAATCAGCTCGAGTATCGGTATAGCGAAAGCCGCAGTTTTACCGGTTCCCGTCCTGGACTGGGTTATCAAATCCTCCCCCTGCATGATGTAAGGGATGGCCTGCTTCTGCACTTCTGTCAATTCCACGAAACCCAATTCCCCAAGTGCTTTGGAAATAGGCTCACTAAACTTAATGTTCATTCAAAAACTCCACAATTAGCATCAGCTATTGTAATGGTATTACTCAATACTAATTAATAATTCGCTATGCTGCAACAGCATTTTAAACTTTGACAGTTCCAATTCTATGCCTTTGGTGGTTGCATGCCGAACCTTAACATTGCAGTGCTGGGAGAGGATGCGGAAACACGCGCAGCAGCAGCCAAGGCGCTCGGAAAGAAGGGAACTGCCGATGACATCTCATTCTACAACACAGTATTCCAGGGGAAGATAATAACTGCAATAGACCCCCTGGCATACCCTGAAAAACTTCCAGTGCTGCTCCAGACATTATGCCTATCTGACCTGGCGCTTGTTGTTGCGGAAAAACCCTCCCCTGTGCTGGGGGAGATGATTGTTGCACTTGACCTCCTGGGAATGAAAGCAGTTTTTCTAAGCAAGTTCGACCTGAAGCCCCTCATTGCATCCACATCCCTGAAAGAGAGCCGGATTTTCTCAGAACTGCAGGATGCAAAGGAGTTCCTGTTTGCGCAGGAAAGCCAGCCTGTGCAGGGAGACACACTCATACAAATAGACCACTGCTTTGAAGTAAAAGGAGTTGGAACTGTCGCTCTCGGGGTTGTCAAGCGCGGGGAAATAGCAGTGCATGACAAAATAACCGCCTATCCCTCTGGAAAGGAGATCGAGGTGAAGAGCATACAGAAGAATGACGACGATGTGAAATCCGCAGTCTCCGGAGACCGCGTGGGGCTGGCACTGAAGAATGCAAAGTCGGATGAGATAACCCGCGGGGCCGTGCTTTCAAAGGAAGTGATGCGTGTGGAGAGGGAGTTCGCATGCGAGGTGACTGCTTTGAAATTCATGAAGGAACCGCTTGCCAATGACGAGGCGCTTCACATAAGCTCGGGTTTGCAGTTCGAGCCGTGCAGATTGGAGAGCCAGACAGAGATAAAACCAGGCTCGGCAGGGAAGGCAGTGATAAAGGTCGAAAAGCTAATCGCATTCATGCAGCAGGAGAGGATGCCCCTGTGCAACCTCAACGCCAAGGGCCTGAGAATTGTTGGTATCGCAAAACCCTGATACCTAAAACCTCAGAAATGATGCAATGCCGAATGCAACCATTACCCCGCCCACAAAGAACAGCGCAACTGCCCATGGTTTGCCCTTGAATGCATCCGGAAGGAGCTCCGCAAGAACCACGTATAACATGGCTCCTGCCGAGAAACTCAGTGCGGGCTGGATAATAACAACTACCGAACTCAGCAGAGCATAGGCGAAGAGTGCAGCCAGTCCCTCAACGACACCGGAAAAAACCCCGTACTTGAATGAGCTTTGCACGTTCATGCCATAGCAGGCCAGGGGGGCTGCCACCATCATGCCCTCGGGCGCATCCTGCACCGCTATTGATGAGGTAACCAGCCAGCCCAGAGGAGTCGAGTGTGCGAACGCAGATGCGACCGCCAGCCCCTCGGGTATGTTGTGTATTGTTATGGTTCCTGCAATCAACGCCGCCTTCTTCTTTGAGTCGCTCATCTTTGTTCTTCTCAGCACAAAATGCAGGTGCGGCAGTGTCCTCTCAACCGCAAAGAGCGTTATAACACCTACCAAAAAACCCATGACCGCAACCATGTCTCCCGTATGCGTTCTTGACTCAACGAACATCTCTGCTGCTGAGAATGCCATGACCCCGGCGCAGAAAGAGATGATATTCGAGTAATCAACCTTTCCAATCTCCCTACCCCTAAAAAGGAATATGCCAAGAGAGCCTAGAGAAGTCGCCAGGAATACCGTCAAAGCGCCCAAAAACAAATCAACAAACATATAAAGCAAAACTCCATAGTTCATCCAAGCCGGAACATATTCAATCTAAATTTTAAGATAGTGCTTACAAAACCAATACTAATTCTGAAAGAGAAATAATAAAAACATGAACATTCAATCCATACAATGGAAGGTGGCGGATAAATTCGTTTTTGAGGTGTACTAATGGACGGGAAAATAACGGAATTCATGAAGCGCAACTTCAAGCACTTCAACGCCGCAACTTTGGTGGACGCGGCAGAGGGTTACAAGCAGCTTATCGACTCTGGCGGCAGGATGTTCCTCGCCATGGCAGGAGCCATGAGCACTGCCGAGCTTGGCATAAGCCTTGCCGAGATGATAAGAAGGGATAAGGTTCATGCAATTTCCTGCACAGGAGCAAACCTCGAGGAGGACATATTCAACCTGGTTGCAAACAAGCACTACAAACGTGTTCCGTACTACAGGCAGCTCACTCCGCAGCAGGAGAAGGAGCTTGCTGATACCGGCCTCAACAGAGTCACAGACACATGCATACCTGAAGAGGAAGCAATGCGCAGAGTGGAGAGTGCTCTGCTTGCTCTCTGGCAGAAGCACGAGAAGGAAGGGAAATCCATCCTTCCGCACGAGTACATGTACGAGCTCCTCCGCTCCGGAGTGCTTGAGAAGCACTATGAGATAGACCCGAAGGACAGCTGGCTTATTGCAGCTTCCAAGAAGAACCTGCCTCTCTTCGTACCTGGCTGGGAGGATTCCACAATGGGCAACATGTTCGTATCCCAAACCATCAAGGGGGGGCTGAAGAGCCTCTCGCCAATGAAAAGCGGCTTGTACTACATGGATGAGCTCATCCGCTGGTATACGAAGGAATCGGCAAAGAAGATAGGCTTCTTCCAGATCGGGGGCGGAATCGCTGGCGACTTCCCAATCTGCGTTGTGCCGCTCATCAACCAAGACCTGGGGAAGAACGTGCCGTTCTGGTCCTACTTCTGCCAGATATCAGACTCAACGACAAGCTACGGCTCCTATTCCGGAGCTGTGCCCAACGAGAAAATCACATGGGGCAAGCTGGGCGTGGACACCCCCAAATTCATAATCGAGTCCGACGCGGCCATAGTGGCTCCGCTCGTATTCGCATACATACTGGGCTGGTAGGAACTGCAGTGAGAGCAACAGAATATCAGAACCTGCTCCTTTTCACATAATGCGTGTGCAGAAGCTCCTCCGCCTTTTTGGAAAGCGGCTCACCCAGCATCTCCGCATAAATCTTCTTCACAACAGGGTTCTCGTGCGACCTGCGGAGGGTGGAGCTGCGGTCTGCAGCGTAGATTGCCTCAGTCCTCTTCCTGAGCACATCAGGGTCACGGTAGATGGGCTGCCCGCCTCCGCCAATGCAGCCCCCCGGGCATGCCATTATCTCTATGAAGTGGTACTTGTCCTTCTGTTCGATGAGTTTGCGTGCGTTTGCGCCTCCGTGCGCGCATGCGAACCTGATTTCCTTTCCATTCAGGTTTATAGCGCCTTCCTTTATCCCCTTCATGCCACGTATTTCCGAGAACTCAATCTTCTCCAGTTCCTTGCCTGTCGCTAACTTGTGCGCAGTGCGAAGCGCGGCCTCCATCACGCCACCTGTCGCCCCGAAAATCACGCCCGCGCCTGTCGAGACGCCCAGCGCAGGGTCAAAGTCCTCGTCAGGCAGGGAGGCGAAATCCACATTCTTCATTTTTATGAGCCTGCCAAGCTCCCGCGTGGTGAGCACATAATCCACGCCGCTTTTCATTTCAGGGCGCGTGGACTCGAACTTCTTCGCAGTGCAGGGCATGATAGACACAACGACTATACTCTTAGGGTCAATTCCCGCCTTTTTCGCATAGTACGTCTTTGCGAGCATGCCGAGCATCTCGTGCGGCGACTTGCATGTGGACATGTTATTCAGCAAATCATGGTAGAAGAACTCCATCATGAGTATCCAGGCCGGGCAGCACGTGGTTATCATGGGCAGCACTTTGCCATTCTCAATCCTCCACAGCAGTTCGCATGCTTCCTCCATAACCGTGATATCCGCGCCTAAATCAACATCAAATACCTTTGCGAATCCGCACCTGCGAAGCGCGGCAACTGTCTTGCCTGTGACAAGCGTTCCAGCGGGCATCCCGAAAAGCTCGCCGAGCGCAGCACGAATTGACGGCGCAATCTGCACCACCACGTGTTTTTTCTTGTCATTTAGCGCAGCAACCACTTCCTCCACATGCGAGCGCTCTGAAATCGCGCCTACAGGGCAGTTGAGTATGCACTGGCCGCAGCGTATGCAGGCAACGTCTGCCAGGTGCTTCTCCCAATACGGGGTGATATGCTCGTTGTGCCCCCGGCTTGCAAAGCTTATCGCAAAAACTCCCTGCACGTCTGCGCACACGCGCACGCACCTGCCGCAGTTTATACACTTGTTGTCGTCGCGGATGACCGCAGCGCCAAGATCCGGCTTGTATCCCTTTATCTGCTGGAATCTGGGCTTGCCAATGCCAACCTCATCGTAAATCTCGCATACCTCCAAGTCCTCCTCGCGCTTGCATGAGGACTCTGGCATCATGAGCTCCATATTCAGCTTCCTTGCCTTCACAACGTGCTCGGAGTTCGTGACAATGGATGCGCCCTCGCTCGGCTTTGTGGAGCATGATGTGACCAGTTTGCCGTTCATCTCCACAAGGCAGACACGGCAGCGTGCCTCTGGGAAAAGGCTTGCGTGGTAGCAGAGAGTTGGCACTGTGATGCCGTTCTCGCGGCAGATGTCAAGAAGCGACTTGCTCCCATCAGCCTC
>JAPLWT010000021.1 GCA_026396455.1 Microcaldota archaeon
AGACCCTCCTTTCCATCCTCCTGTATCTTCCTGAAAATCATCTCAACCGGCGTTCCAATCTTCACATCTCTGGCATCGCAATCCTCTACCTGCGCGGTAAGTCTAGGTCCTTCTTCCAGCTCAATAATTGCCATCGTGTAAGGAGCATCAAGCTCAAATCCGCTCGGAGGTGCGTATATTCTAGTATAAGAGTAAATCTTTCCCTTACCTGATAGTTTCACTTCCTTCATCTTCCCCTTCCTTCTGCACTGCGGGCAAATCCTTCTCACGGGAAAATAGTGGGTATGGCAAATCTCGCACTCGCTTCCAATCAGATTATATCTTTCCGGAATCCTTCTCCAGGTCAATGGAAGACCTACGGTCATTGATGACATCTAATTCACCCTCTTCATTATGTGCACAACACACGTTGCTCCACTTCCACCAACATTATGGGTCATGCCTATTTCTGCTCCTTTCACTTGTCTCTTCTTAGCCCCCCCTCTCAGTTGCCAGGTTATCTCAACAGCCTGCTTAACCCCGGTAGCCCCCACAGGATGTCCGCATCCCTTCAGCCCTCCGCTTGTATTCACTGGTATCCTACCATCAAGGGTCGTTTCCCCATCCTCAATAGCTTTACCACCTTTACCCTTCTTAACAAAGCCCAAATCTTCGTATGCAATTATCTCTGCTATTGTGAAGCAGTCATGAACCTCGCACACGTCAATGTCAGTGGGTTTCATCCTCGCCATGTTGAATGCATTTCTGCTAGCCACAACGGTTGAATTGATAGTTGTCAGTGACTTCCTATGGTGAAGCGCAAGCGTATCGCTTGCCTGGCTGCTCGCCACTATCTCAACCGGAGTATCAGTGTATTTCCTAGCCTTCTCAAGAGGTGCGAGCACTATCGCAGCTGCTCCGTCGGTTATAGGGCTGCAGTCGTACAATTTCAGGGGTGATGCAACCTTCTTTGATTTCATGACATCTCTCAACGTTATCTCCTTCTGGAAATGTGCATAGGGGTTCTTTGCAGCATTTGCATGGTTCTTCACTGCCACCATTGCCATCTGCTCCTCAGTCGTGCCGAATTCGTGCATGTGCCTCCTAGCCATCATTGCATATAATGCAGGGAATGTAGCTCCCATGAAGAGCTCCCACTCCTGATCGCCAGCTCCTCCCAGAGCGATTGCTGCTTCCCCGACTGGAACATCCGTCATCTTTTCTATCCCACCCACCACCACATTATCATGATGTCCGCTCGCAACTGCCAGGTAACCGCTCCTCAACGCAACTCCTCCTGACGCGCAGGCGGCTTCCACCCTGGTGGCAGGGATTGGGTTCAAGCCCATGTAATCAGCGATGAGGGCAGTTATGTGCTCCTGCCCTATAAGCCTGCCTGCAGCCATTGTCCCTCCGTATATTGCATCTATCTCCTTGCCGGACATGTTCGCATCCTCTATTGCCTTCACTCCTGCTTCTGCTATCAAATCCCTGAAACCCCTCTCCCACTCCTCGCCGAACTTCGTCATTGCCGCTCCAACTATAGCAACCCTTCTCATATAATCTCTCCCTAAAGAGTTTTGAGTTTCCTCCTCTGTTTAACATAAAGGCCGTAATCAAGATACTCCTTGTCTCCCACAAACTGTATAACGGTCCTGTTGTACCCCTTTTTCTCAAGAATTTTGTCAGTGACGACAATGCTGAATGAATCGCTGCCGGCTCCGCTTCCAAAGGAAGTTAGAAGTATCCTGCTCCCTGGCTTTGCCACATCCAGCACAGATGCGAGCCCTATCAGAGATGCAGCAGAATACGTATTGCCTATCAGCGGAGTCATAAGTCCCTGCTTCACCTTTCCTACGTCTATCTGAAGTATTTTTGCAACTTGGAGTGGGAACTTGCCATTGGGCTGGTGGAATACTGCGTAGTCGAAATCACTTGGCTTCAGCCCAAGCTTCTCCATAAGCCCCTTCGATGCGTTCACCGTGTGCTTGAAGTATGCCGGCTCTCCTGTGAACCTGCCTCCATGGCTTGGGAAGTCCATGCCGGGTCTCCTCCAGAAGTCGGGTGTGTCTGTCGTATAAGAACAAGTACCCTCTATCTCTGCAATGATATTACTCCTGCCAATGATGAAAGCGGCAGCGCCAGCACCTGCGCTGTATTCCAAAGCATCCCCGGGCCTGCCCTGCGATATGTCCGTGCCGATTCCCAGCCCATACTCAATCATCTCAGAGCTGCACATTCCCATGCAGCATTGGATTGCTGTCGTACCTGCTTTGCAAGCGAACTGCATATCAACAGCAGTCAGATGGGGAGTCGCACCGATTGCCTCTGCAACTATGGTGGCAGTAGGCTTTACCGCATAAGGATGCGATTCAGAGCCGATGAAAATCGCATTTATCCTCTTTGGATCAACTCCGCTGTAGCGCACTGCATTCCTGCTTGCCTCAACAGCAAAAGTAGCAGCGTCCTCATCCATGCCCGGGACGCTTTTCTCTATTATGCCAAGGCTATCCTTAATGCCTCCGCCATCATCACCCCATATCCTTGCTATCTCCTCAACCTTAATTCTATACCGGGGTATGTGCACGCCGTATCCAACTATACCAACCATATAATCACAGTTTCTTAAGTCTATCAAGCAGCTCATTTATGCTTAACCTAGTAGTTATGACCGGCACTCTTTCCTTCTGCGCTATTTTGAGTGCCAGCTTATCAACGCTGTCAATTCTATGAAGCACAACAAGGCTGGGCTTCATCTGGCTAACCCTGACGACCACCATGGGCGACCTGCCCGTGCTGACCTTTGTGAAAATGAACGCCCTCTCAGGGCTTGCCCCGAAAAGCTTGGGAAACTCGCTGTAGGGCATCTCCACTATGACCTTTATGCTATCCAGCAGGGTGAACCCATAGAGCTTCTTCTCAGGCAAAATATCCTCGTTGATAACCACCTTACCCTCTATTATCTTTGTGAAGCTATCCGCCGTTATGCTCGTTGCGAACTCATGTGTTTCGTAGAAAACCCCTCCCTCCACATCCTCCCTGAACCTCTGTGAGATCTGCCCTCCCCTTTTGGAGTCTACATCAATAAGCGCATCGACGAACCTCCTTACCACCTTTATACCTGGAGATTCCCTCCTATCCCCCTCGTAATCGCTTATAGTCGAGGGTGAGATTTTCAAATGCTTCCCTAGGTCTGCCTGCGTTATCTCGAATATCTCCCTCCACTTCTTCATGGTCTTGCCGGGAGTCTCCGAGAGGGCTATCTCCCCTGCCATCTTCACAGCAAACTTCTCCATGCATACGATTTGTGAGAAATAAGTTATTTAAGCTTATCGAACATACGTTCGTTGAGTAACGTTATAAAGGCTTTTATATGCAGATTTTCATAAACAACCCATGCATGTGAATCAGCTAAACCTTGACAGCTGGAGCAGCTACAACAGGGCATTTGAAGAGTCCCTTAAAGCCATCTCGGCGGGACATATGATAATCTACCCGACGGACACAATCTATGGGATTGGGGCTAATGCGACTGACGCAGATGCTGTCCGAAAAGTTAATGAAGCAAAAGGAAGGGAGAACAAGCCTATCTCACTTGTGGTCTCGGATTTCACCATGATGAGCAAATACTGTAAAACCGCCGATGTGCCTTTCAACCTGCTCCAGGAGCTTTTTCCAGGTCCGGTTACCGGGATATTCTTCAAGAACTACGATCTCCCAAGCGAGATAACGGCAAAGGACACAATAGGCGTGCGCATACCTCATCACCACTTTGTGCTCTGCCTTGTTAGAAAGCTTGGCTTCCCCATCACTTCAACAAGTGCCAATCTTTCTGGGGGGAAATCCCCCAAAGTCATTGAGGAGGTCCCGGATTCACTTAAAACCCTTGCCAAGGTAGTTATTGACGGCGGAAGATGCTGCTACGGGATGGAATCAACAATAATAGATTTCACAAAAAAGAAGCCAGAGATAGTAAGAAAAGGCGCTGATTTCGATAGGATCAATTCCGCGATCAGTTCATCAACCCATTAAACTGGATTGTCTCCTTGAGGTGTTTTTTATGAAAAAGAGAAAACCTGAACAACTGCAAAGTGCAGTGCGAGTAGTGCTCGTGGAACCAGAATACGAGATAAATCTTGGCCATGTGGCCAGAGCTATGGCAAACTTCGGCTTTGAGGAGCTTTATATCGTCAACCCCAAGGTTGAGATTGGGTTTAATGCGAAGATGTTCGCAAAGCATGCGTCTCACATCCTGGAAAATGCGAAGATAGTCCACAGGTTAGAAGATGCGTTGAAAGGATGCGGTTTTGTCGTGGGAACTACCGGCATAATAGGGAGGGGCAGGAATATAATACGCAATCCGATTACCCCAGCTAAATTTGCAAGAGATATTCAGAAGCTTGATGGCAGATTCGCCCTTCTTTTCGGCAGGGAGGGCACTGGCCTGAACCAGGAGGAGATCCGGAAGTGCGATTTCCTGCTGACAATCCAGGCAGATGAAGATTATCCGGTGCTCAACCTCTCCCATGCGCTTGCGATTGTACTGTACGAGATTTCATCAAGCAAGAGAGAGAATATGATAATCCGGGCTGGTGGCGAGGAGAAGGAGATGTTGACAAGATGCTTTGACAGCATTGTGGACTACTTTGCACCACAGCTTAGGAGCCCCGGGAAGATAAAGCTGTCTTTCAAGAGAGTGATTGGCAGGTCCCTGGTTTCCGATGTAGAAGCAGCAGCTATACTGTGTGCATTACAGAGGATGAGAAAGAAATTAAAAATAAAAAAATAAATCAAGCCTTCTTCCTTGATTTGACAATCTTCACCTTTGCAGGAGTGAGAAGAATCTTGTCGTTGTCTATTCTCGCAATATCCCCGTCAATCTTCGTAACGAAGCCCTTCAGGTTAGCCACGATACTCTTAAGCTTCGCAGTGTTTCGCGACATTGGAGAAAGATTCAGCAGTATTATATTCCTCTGCCTCAACTCGTTCTCTATTACCTTCGTATCCTCTTCGCTCTCAAGGGCGACAGGCTTCACGTAGAAGTCTGCAGCCTCGTGCAGCACATCGACGTTCTCAAGCTCAACGGTATCCATATACTCCTCAATGTCCATATCTCTGCTTATACCGAGCGCCTTTGACAACCTCTGAAGTATCCCCATGTTTTCACCCCATTTGAATGCAACAGTTTAACTTTTGATACAGTGGTTTAAATACTTTTCTTCTCTACCTCACTCGTTAGCCTTTTAAGTCGGGAAAGATACAAATTACCCATGATCGTTGCTGTCATCGGCACAGGAAGGGTGGGGGAGCAGGTTGTCCATGAGCTTGCTAAAAATGCCTATATAAACGAACTTCTACTCATTGAGAGGACAAGAGATAGAGCCGAAGGAATCCGAAAGGATTTAATTGATGAAGACCCGGGATACGAAGAAAAATTAAGCTGGACTGAGACGTAGTTCGAAAGCCTTAATAACCTTTTCAGGTAAAACTACTATACTTTGAGGGTGAACTTAGCTATCGGTGGTTATTTGTTAAGCTCTTTCCAGGAGATACTCTCCCGGAGTAGCATCTTTAGAGACAGGAATGTGCTCTCTCCCCATTATATACCATCAACATTGCCGCACAGGGAGAAGGAGATAAGTGCAGTAATGTCTGTCATATCACCTGCACTCAAGGGAGAGAAGCCCCGAAGCTTGTTCATCTACGGCAAAACCGGAACGGGCAAAACATCATGCGTGAAACATGTGATGGAGAGATTCGAGGAAATGAAGAACGATAAGGCGAAGATGTGCTACGTCAACTGCAGGATATACAACACTCGCTACAGGGTTTTCCACAAGCTCATGAAGGACAACCTTCCCGACTATGCCAAGACTGGTTACGGCCTCTCATTCTTCTATGAAAAGATTATTGACCTAATAAACTCGAACGGCGCAAACATCATAATGGTTCTTGATGAGCTCGATATGGTGAAGGATTTGGATGACTTGATATACACTCTCACCAGGGCCAATGATGATTTAAAGGCGGGGGGAATCTCAATAGTTGGCATATCGAACAAACTATCTTTCAAGGACAGACTCGACCCAAGAAGCAAGAGCACTCTTTACGAGACCGAGATGGTATTCCCACCGTATACCTCCAACCAGCTTAGATCGATACTTGAACAGAGGGTGAAGCTGGGCTTCTCCGAAGGGGCTGTGGATGGGTCAGCTATAAATCTGGCGGCAGCTATGTCTGCCCAGGACAATGGCGATGCCCGTTACGCGCTTAAGCTGATTATGAGGGCTGCGGAGATAGTAGATGAGGAGGGGGCGGGTATTGTATCAGAAAAACATGTAAACGCAGCCAGAAAATCAGTTGACGAGGATATTTCCATAGAAGCTATCACTACACTGCCGCAGCATCAGCAGATAGTCCTCTATTCAATCGCATCACTCTCAATGGACGGGGGCAGATACTCAAAGCTCATCGAAAACAATGAAAACTATCTGCTCTCTGGGGAGGTGTACGAGAATTATCTGAGGGATGCGAAAAACTTCAAAAAGGACCCAAGAAGCTCTCGTTGGTATAGGGAGTATCTTAATGAACTTGAGATGCTGGGACTGATAAACACCGTAGAGTCAGGAAAAGGAATGAGAGGTCATACGCGGCTGATCAAGCTTGCTTATCCTCCTGTAAAGGTCAAGAGCATAATCGAGAAGAATATGCTGGAGTGATTACCAGCCAAGAAGCTCCTTTCTGCTTCCGAGTATTGAGACTAGAAGTATAAGCGGTCCCACAGCCATGATTATAAACAAGGCAGTTGCATTGCTTTGGGGCGTGCTTAAAATACCCTCTATGCCGCCAGGGAAGCTCATTGCGTTAACAATCCCTATAACAAAGGCGACAGCGCTTACCACTATCCCATACTTATACGCCCACCTCTTGGTTGTTGCAAGACCAACACTGAGAGCGAGGAATGCCAGTCCGGTTGCAAAATACAGCGTATCATTGGGAGTAATGATGCTTAATGGTTCATAACTTCCCATAAGATTTTTGTATATAAGACGCAATAGCGGGAGGGCATTATACAAGCTCACAACCGCTATCATGAGAGACACTATACTACTAACCATCACCTTCATGGTGAGAGACTTTACTTTTCCTTCTCTGCTTTCCTTCACTATCTCCTTCAGGCAATCAAAGCAGTAAGCCTTCTCACCTATAAGCTCGACACACACCAGACAAAAATGCCTCTTACATCTAGCGCACTTATACATTCCCTCCTTGCCTGGGTGGTTAATACACTCCGACATAAGTTAACTCACCTGTTATACTTCGCCATTGCTCTTTTCCTTTTTTTCTCGTATATGCCCAGACTTTTTCCACAACTCGGGCAGTAGTAAAACTTCCTCCTCTCTATCAGCTTCACATCATCCGCAGTTTTCAAATCAGTGCTGAAAACCATGGACCTTTCATATGTGACAGCCTTCCCTCTCGGCATCCTCCTGCCGCAAGCTCCGCATATAACTGTCTGGTCCTTTCCTCTCATAAACTCACCTCTGCTCCAGATCCTTCAGCATACCAAGGCTTATTCCATTCAGTAGAAATGTTTCGGCAGCATCTAATTTAAACATTTCATTTCTGAACAAAGGCCCCAGCAGCTCTTTCTCTCTTACAGCATTGAAAATCATTCCGCCAACAAGCTCGCTGAAGGCAGGCATGACTACAACCCTCAAATTCTTGTTGAAACCAGCGTACTTTTTACTAGTTTTTTTTGCATCCAGCCTACCCACGATCCATGCTTTCTCAATGCTCTTGTACCCAAGCTTGTCTATTAATTCTATGCACGGATGGTTATGGGCGAGCACAAGCCAATCCGCCTTCATCATCCCCTCAGAAGGCCATGCATGCCCATGAACAAGTGAGATGTTTCCCCTCATCACCCCCACAGCCCCATGCACTTCCATGCCCTTAGCAATTTCCCTTATTCCCCCATCATGGTTGCCCATAACTATCGATAGCTTAACCCTATCATTTATCTCCCTCAGAAGCGTTCCAAGTTTATCCCTCTCCCGGAACGGCATGTTCGGTATATCATGCTTTACATCTCCCAGCATGACAAGTTCATTACATCCAGTTTCTTCGATAAGCTTGAATATCCTCTCCCTTACTCCTTTGAAGAAATCCAGCTCTACGGAGTTCCCAAATATGCTTCTTTCTACACCAAGATGAAGATCCGCTATGACTAGCATCCTACCGTACAAGAGCGCTGGTTCGTTGCATATGAATTTTAAATCATCCATGGTAACAATTATACGGTTTAGAATAAATCAATAGTGGTTGGATGAAGATATCTCTCTCAATCATCGTGCCGATACACAATGAAGCTGCCGTTCTCGCGAGTTCCATACCGAAAATTATAGATGCAACTGCAAAGATAACTCCGTTTTATGAAATAATAATCGCCGAGGATGGAAGCAGGGACAGGAGCTATGAGATTGCCAAAAAGCTTGCCAAGACAAATCCCGCGGTAAGAGTGTTGCACAGCCGCCACAGGCTTGGCAGGGGGGAAGCTTTGGATAGAGCCATCCGAATAGCGAAAGGAAAGATTGCGGTTTATATGGATGTGGACCTATCTTCCGATTTGAGGTACCTCAAACCGCTGGTTGAAAGAATCGAGGATGGCGCGTCAATATCAACAGGCTCTAGACTCATGAAGGACTCCAGGACAAGCAGGCCGGTGAAGAGAGATGTCGCCAGCAGAGGTTTCAACACTCTTGTGCGCCTGCTTCTAGGCTCAAAGCTTTATGATCACCAATGCGGCTTCAAAGCATTTAGGAAAAAAGACGTTTTGCCGCTCCTTAAAAAAGTGAAGGACAAATACTGGTTCTGGGATACGGAGGTACTTGTGAGGGCGCAAAGGGAGGGAATGCGGGTGGATGAGATACCGATAGACTGGGCTCATGGAAGATTTACCAAGGTCGACCTTGCCAAGGATGTGCTATACATGTTTGGGAAGATACTGGAACTAAGGAAAGAATTGGGGTAGACTGCACAACGTTTTATTAATTATCACCCAGATTATACCATGGCTTTTTCAATAAACTTCAATCTCATGGGCATAGAAATTGAGCTGCACTGGAGTCTAATGCTCCTGCTCTTGCTGATACTGGCTTCTGGAGGAATCGATGAAGTCATAACTATCTCAATATTATTCGTTTTCGTGATACTCCATGAACTCTCTCATTCATACGTTGCAATTAAGAATGGTGTTGATGTTAAGAAGATAACACTCTTCCCCATAGGCGGGATGGCGATGATAGACGAGGCATCAATACCGCCTGATGTGGAATTCAAGATTTCGATAGCAGGTCCACTTTTCAACTTCATCGTTGTATTCCTAGCATTGTTTCTTCAATTGCTAATAAATGATACTACACTAAGCGGCATATTCTCTATAACCATACAGGCAAACCTGGTTCTAGGACTTTTCAACCTCTTGCCCGCCATACCGCTCGATGGTGGCAGGGTCTGGAGAAGCATTCGGGAAAAGAAAGTGGGTCATCTAAGGGCAACAGTCGATGCCGTCAAACTCAGCAAGTTCATAGTGATAATCCTCATAACAATGTCCTTGCTATTGGCAGTGGAATTTGATGCATTTGGCCTGCTGCTTTGGAACGCACTAATAGCAGCAATTATCTGGATTGGTTCAGAGAGCGAGCTTAATGTAGCGATACTCCTAGCTGCTGGGAGAAATCTATTCGTAAGAGATGTAACGAACTTTTCACCTTTACTGGTAGGTGCTAAACTGAAACTGAAGGATTGCTTCTCCCTGATGTATTCCATAAATTCGCCAGCAGTCGTTGTTTCCTCCAAGCCCCCCCGAGTACTCAGCTACAGGCAACTCTCTGGAATTGAAAAAAGCAAGTGGGGCATAGTGAGTGCAGCCGATGTAGCTCAGATCTGCCCGGCATGCGAGCTTAACGATCCCCTCCTTGATGCTTGGAAAAGGATGAGGTCATCTGACCTCTCGCTGCTTCCTGTTGTCTTCGATGGAGAGATAATTGGAACAATAAGCGAGATGGACGTGGAGAAACGCATAGTTCTAAACAGGCTCAAAACTCTGGAACAATTCTAACCTTTTATCCTAAGCGCATATTTCCCAGGGAGCTTTGCCTCTATCTTTTTAGCCAATTCAGATTTCTCGGGGTCGAATACTATCAAGTAGCTGCTCCACTTGTCAGTGAGCTCGGTATTCCCGCAGTTTGGGCATTTATTGCCCTCGGTTACGATGAACCTACACTTCTTGCATGCTTTTTCCGTCATTTTCATCACTTCTTTTTGGGTGCCGGCTCCTCCTTTATCCAATCCAGCTTCCCAAGCCCTTCAGGCCTCATTGTTAGACCTATCTTGGTGTCTGGAATGCTGCTCTTCATGCTGACAGTGGATATCTTGGCCAGGACATCGTCACCCTTTTTGATCATCTTCTTGCTTTCCCTCCCGATGAAAGCAGGTATTTTCTTATCGTAGGAAAGAAAATCATTCGTTATCTGAGAGAGGTGCACAAGCCCATCAATCGGGCCCATCCTTACAAACGCTCCGAACTCAACGATCTCAGTGACTTCTCCCGCAAACACCTCGTTAAGGTCGGGCTTGTACGCAAGTATGTCGAAAGTGACATCGTGATAAGAGGCACCATCGCCAGGTATTATTTTACCCTCACTTACATCCCTTGGGTTCCATATGCAGAGCACTATACCAAAGTCTCTGTCTACTTTCCTTTCATACTTCTCCCTTAGTACGCTGATTAACGCCTCCTTAAGGTTTTTTGAGAAGTACTTTGGCTCTATTCTCACTGTGCTCTTCACGGTTATTATGTTGTACATTCTATCACCATTTGCTCAGCAACATTAATATATTCATGCGAATTGCAAGCGTGACTTGCCCCTCAATATTACAACCTTCACTCCCTCTTTCTCAAGTTTGCGTATAAGCTCTTTATCAACTGTGCAGGCAACAGCGTCCTTTCCTGCGCAATAGCTCACTATCCAGTCATCAACATCTTTACTGCTTCTCTTTACCTCCACCTCACTTAATCTCAAAAGCTTGAGAGCGTAACTTGCAGCAGCCGAATCCCTTCCTTTTCCCGAGCCGATTCCTCTCAATTCGTCGATGACTCCACTGCACGTGACAGCTTTGTACTCGCCGAGCAGTTCTCTCAGCCCGCCTAATACGTCAACTTTGAACTGATAGGCGAGCATCAGGAAGTTCGTATCCAATACTGCTTCGAGCATTTAATAATTTTGTAGAATAACAATTTTAAATGCAACGCCCTACCTGGTTATCTTCGCCTCCTTGAAAACATCCAGCAGCTCAGGATGCTTCTTGAAATACTCCCTGCTCGGTTTTAGCAAGCCAGCAAGCTCTTTTGCAACAGCATTCTTCAAGTCTGCGGGATGCAGCTCTCCTTTCACATAAGCATCTCTCAGCTCCTCGAATTTCACGTAATCCACATCTCCCCCGTATTTCTTATTCCTCTCTATGTGCATCGGTTTGTCCCTCATTATGATGTACTCGCAAAGCTCAATTACCGGATTATTCTCTGCCTGTTTCTCGGGGCAGTATGCTCCATCCATTTTGTCTTTTATCTCCTTCTCAGAATCGTGGATATATATGCAGTTTTTCGGTATGCTCTTGCTCATCTTTGATGATACCTCCGTGTCAAGCTTCTCACTGCTCTCGAAACCCATTTTCTGGGGTCCCTGAAGCCCCATGAGGAGATGGGTGTGAACTGCGACGGGCTTTGGCCATCTCATCTTATCAGCAACTTCCCTCGCAAGCACATGAACCTTCCTCTGGTCCATTCCCGCATGCATGAGTTGCACTTTGAGATGGAATATGTCAGCAGCCTGCATGGCCGGGTAGAGTACTGCAGCTGCCTCCGTGGCTTCCGTCTCCTTCCTCCCCATTATTGTAACGCACCTCAGCATCCTCTGTATGCTGGCGTTCTTCATCACTTCAATAACCTTCACCCAGTACCACTCATCATAATGCTCGCTGGCAAGCTCATATCTCACTTTGGACTCATCCAAGCCCAGAGACATAAAACCAGCTTTGAAATATCCCCTTGCCATGTCCCTTATCATGCTTAAATCGCCGCCAAGCTTCTTGTTTATCCAGGAGTGGTAATCTGCCAGCCATATAGTGGGTTTTATACCTGCCCTTATGAAGTCATCAATCTTCATGGCTGTCAGCAGACCAGATCCTATGTGCAACATCCCGCTTATCTCAAATCCTATATAATGCTGCGGATGCTCCTCGCTCTCAAAGAGCTTAACTAACTCATCCTCCGTCAGTATCTCCTCTGTCGGCTTTCTCTTCACAAGGAACATCTTATCCTCTATGTTCAACGAATCACCCCTATGCAACCTCGGGCATCTTTCTTTTGAATTCCATCAGTTTTATTCTTTTCCTTACCCTCTTTACAACTCTCCTACTGATACCTGTCCCAGCAGCAATCCTAGCATCGCTCTTTCTACCAACTCCCTTCAGGATTATATCAAGCCGGTTATAACCTATGCCAAGCTCTCCTTCTGCTGTCTGCCCAACCCAAAGGCATGGCGAGGGTCTCTTTCCTATTATCGCACTTGGAACTCCTAGCTTTTCTGCCAGCTCTCTCACTTCAGTTTTGTATAACCTCCCAATTGGGAGAAAATCCACTCCCCCATCCCCATAGCGGGTGAAATAACCCATCATGAGCTCGCTCCTATTCCCAGTGCCAGCGACCAGCAGATTATCCCTATTAGCAAAATAGTAGAGAATGCTCATCCTTATCCTGGCCTTAAGATTGCCATTTGGGATGAGCGCGCCCTCCTTGAAAATCGGAAGGGTCTTTTTGAATTCCCCGTAAACAGAGCTGAAATCAATGACCTGGCACCCCACTCCGAGGAGCTTTGCAACTTTCTTCGCATCATTGATGTTGTCACTGCTGGATGTATCGCTTTCTGGCATGATGAGCACCTTAACTTTTCCCTTCCCGAGAGCCCTTGTGCAGAGTCTAGCAACAAGTGCCGAATCCACCCCTCCGCTTAGACCGATGACTACGCCCTTTGCACCAGCCTCCTTCACCTTTCTTCTGATGAAGTTCTCAATCCTTTTGACTTTCCTATCCTCCATCTATATCACATTTTCTTATATTCCCACTACCATTTTAAACCTTTTACAGATAAAACATTATAGGGAGGTTTTCTTCTGTGGTAGTCTCATGAAGAAGCTCAGATGGATTGAGGAGAAATGCAAGGCTCCGCACTGCGATTACTGCACTAGAGTATGCCCTCAGGGTGTACTCTCCATAAGGGGCAGCGAGTTGCAGTACTGCACCCAGTGCAACCCCAAGTATGCTGTCTGCGTGAAGGCGTGCATGAACAACGCCCTCAGGATAAACAAGAACGGGGTGATAGAGGTAATACCGGAGAAATGCGATGGTTGTGGAGCATGCGTTTCAGAGTGCAAAACTGGTGGGATAAAACTCAAGAGAAACAAGAAAGGTGCCAAGGTTTCATTCAAGTGCGACCTTTGCTCTTCACTTAAACTCTCCAACCCGATATGTGTGACGTTCTGCCCCCACGGGGCGCTTGAAGTCTACGAAGTCAGTGAGGAGATACCCGAAACTACGAAACAGCATGAGTCAGAAGAACTATACGAGAAGAGATTCGAGCCTCATTATATAGGCGAGGGTAAAAAAATTCCAACTATACGGTATAAGGAACTTCTATCTTCAGAGAGCATAGACAAGAGGTTTTCGGCACCCTTCTCATTTGATATCCTCGAATTTCCCCCTCCAGATAAAAAGGCTAAGCTTATTGATGAGTACGGAAGAGTGAAGATATACGAACTGGAGGACATCGGCAAGGCTTACTGCATAAGCTTCCCAAAACTCTTCTCAGATGAATGGAAGCTTGCGGAGTACGTCAAGCATTTCACAATAATGAAAGTTGCAGATGAATACCTCTCAGTTTTCCTATCCCCTCCAGAATATTTCGATCTGGACAGCAGGGCTAGGTCTTTGAACCGCGTGAAGTTAGTCGCAAGGGACATAATAAACAAGCTGGAGCCAACCATTGACCCCGAGAAAAAGGAATCGATCGCTGAGATAGTTGCCGTGGATACAATCGGGTTTGGTGCTATAGAATACTTCTGGATGAAGGACAAGGATAACCTCGAGGAGATAGAGATAGACCACCCTCTAAGGGAAATTATAGTGTACCACAGGAAATACGGGAGATGCATGAGCAACCTGAGGTTCACCAGCGAAAGGTCATTCAAAAAAGTGATGAATGTAATCCTGAGGCCTCTTGGAAAATCCCTTGACCCCATACACCCCGTCGTGGATGCGCAACTTCCAGATGGCTCAAGGCTTCATGCTCAGATAGCACCTGCCGCACTCACAGGAGCAACTGCCAGCATAAGACTTTTCGGAAGTGATCCATGGACTTATGCCAAGATAATGAATGTGGGAACTGCAAATGCCGAACTTGGTGCATTCCTCTGGATGGCAATAGAGCTCAAGAAATCCCAGATTATAGTTACGGGTGCTCCGGCTACGGGAAAGACATCCATGCTCTCCTCCCTTCTGGTTTTCATACCCTCCGGAGAGAGGGTGATATCCGTAGAAGAGGAGATAAACGAGCTAAGGTTCTATGACGCATTCATAAACTGGATTCCGCTGATTGGCGTCTACAAGGAGAAGAAAGATGAGGCAATGAGGAAGGGGGAGGAGATATCCAGGCTGAGGACATCGCTTGACCAGATAACGAACTCTCTGAGAATGAGGCCAGACAGGATTGTGCTTGGAGAGCTGAGGGGGAAGGAGGCGAGGGAACTCTTCTCAGGAGCAAACTGGGGGATCTCATTCATGACAACTCTACATTCAAAGGAGGTCGGCACTGCAGTTGTGAAGAGGATTCACGGCCCTCCAATGAATGTTTCAACGGATATGCTCTCCATGCTGGATATCATAATAACCCTCTCAACTGATGTTGAGAAGAACAGAAAAGTGATTCAGTGTGCCGAGGTTAACTGGCGCTCCAGGGGGGAGCTTCCTGAAGAAGTGGAGAACATAATGCGGAAGGACCAGGTTCCAGCCAAGATAAGAGCCCAGATCTGGAAGGATGAAGACGAGGTATGTTTCCTGAACAAGCTTTTCGAGTTTAACCAAAAGAAGAATGAGCTTGAGAGTGTTTGGGAATACCCCTCAAAAACTCTGAACCGGTATGCCCAGCTGTTCAACCTGACTGAACAGGAGTTGCGAGAGGAGTTCAAAAGAAGGGCTGACATACTGGATTACCTGGCTAATAATAGCATAACCCACTTCTTTGATGTTGGAAGGGTTATACACGAATATTACAACACCCCCAAAAAGATGAAGAATGAATTCATCCCAACAATTAAAAAAATCATAAAGTGAGCATATGGATTTCGTAGTTGAGTTTGCTGGATTCTGGTCAAGATTTTTCTCAAAATTAGGTATCGACCCCCAGAAGATAATTCCAACATCGAAGGCGACTAAACTCATGATTCTCCAGTCGGGGGTTGACATACAGCCACACGGATATTCGTCATTCGTCATTGGAGTCGGTTTGAGCTCCTTTGTGCTCTCTTTGCTTTACTTCACCGTCCTTGCATTATACTTCCAATTCACCATCTACCTCGCCATAACTCTCTCCACCCTGATGCTTTTTATCTCAACAGTAATTGCGATGCACTATTTCGATTTCGTCGTGAACAGCAGAGCGAGGGATGTTGAGTTGAACCTGCTTGATTCGCTCAGGCACATGCTCTCAGAATTACGCTCGGGCATCCCACTCCATGATGCCATAGCATCCATTGCCATGGAGAATTACGGGGTGGTATCAGAGCTTTTCAGAGAGAGCCTTGTCAGCGTGAAGGAGGGGGAAGAGATAAGCAATGCATTCCTGGAAATCTCAATGAAAACTCCCTCGATAACTTTCCAGAGGTTTGTAGCCACCCTTAGTTATGCTTTGGGGAGTGGGGTGAACATAGTAAATGTCCTTGAGAACTTCATAAGAGAGATAGAGCTCTCAAGAAGAAATTCAATCTCAGTCTACACTAATGAATCTGCGAAGTACTCAATACTTCTGATATTCCTGACCGGTATCGTCCCGGGGGTAATGGTGCTGCTGCTCTCCCAGGGCTCCATCCTTGCTGGTTTCAGAATAGCGATACCACTTGTGGCTCCGTTCTACCTGTTGCTCTTCCCGCTTGCAAAATATCTGATAATCCTGAGGCTGGTGAGAATCTCACCAGGGATATGAGGTGATTGCACGCTATCGCTTGATGAAGGGACGTACCTTATTAAGCTAGCCAGGAAAGCAGTTGAGATGTATCTGGAAAAAGGAGCCGTAACTGATCCTGAAAAACCTCCTTCTTCCCTTCTTGAAAAGAGGGGGGTTTTCGTCACAATCGAAACATACCCCAGTAAGAAACTGAGAGGCTGCATAGGATACCCCTACCCCGTTAAAGAGCTGGCGCACTCAGTTGTTGATTGCGCAATAAACTCAGCAACAGGAGACCCAAGATTTCCTCCCATGAGCAAGAGTGAGCTTGAAAAATGCACAATTGAGATAAGCGTGTTGACAATTCCTGAGGCTATAAAGGTGAGCGACCCGAAGGAATACCCCACTAAAATAAAGGTTGGGAAGGATGGTCTGATCATGGAGTACGGCTACTACTCAGGCCTGCTTCTTCCGATAGTTCCTGTGGAACAGAAATGGGATGAGGAAGATTTTCTGTCCCAGACATGCTACAAGGCAGGGCTGCCGCTTGACATGTGGCTCAGCCCAAAAGTAAGGATTTACAAGTTCCAGAGTCAGATTTTCAAGGAGGAGAAGCCCAAGGGAAAGGTTATCGAAGTTGAGTTGGAGGTGGATAAATGATTGAGAATGTGCCCAAGGAATACCTCGACGATATACTCGACACTCTGCCTTTTGAGATCTCCTTCATTGATGCGAATGAGAGTGTGAGATACTTTAACAAGGAAGGAAGGAGGGAAATATTCCAGAGGCCAGCCTCTGTCATAGGCAGGAGCGTTCAGAAGTGCCATCCTGAGAAGAGTCTTGTTGCAGTTAACAGAATCCTTTATGAGTTCAGGAGCGGGAAGAGGGATTCGGCGGAATTCTGGATTGACTTGAATAGAAAAAAGATATATATACGCTACTTTGCAGTTAGGAGCCGGAAAGGCGAATACAGGGGATGCATAGAGGTGACGCAAGACATAACGAAAATTCAGAAGATAACCGGAGAGAAGAGGCTCCTTTGATGCTTGAGGAATACCGGAAGAGAAGAAACTTCTCAAAAAGCCCTGAACCTGAGGGCGGAACAACTAGTGCTGGCGGGATATTCGTCATTCAGGAGCATAATGCATCCCACTGGCACCATGACTTCAGGCTTGAAAAGGATGGCGTGCTGAAGAGCTGGGCGGTTCCTA
>JAPLWT010000029.1 GCA_026396455.1 Microcaldota archaeon
AGAATGCATGTCGAGCTGATGCTTGGGGACCAGAGATATGTTGCAGATGGAGCCCGGGTAATAAAGGAGGGCTGGATAGGGTTCTACAAGCCTTATGTCAAGTTTGAAGAGGTAAACCTGTCAGACTTCAAGGAAGGGGAGCATGTTGAAGTTGAGAAGCTGGAGATAAAGAAGGACAAGACAAAGCCACCTGCGAGGTATACCCCCGCTTCGATAATACAGACGCTTGAGGACAAGGAGCTCGGCACTAAAGGAACGCGCTCCAGCATTGTCGATACGCTGTACAAGAGAGGGTACATCACGGACAGGAGCATAAAGGTTACGACTTTCGGACTTGCAGTCTGCGATGCGCTCGGGCACCACTCGCCGGAAATTCTTGATGAGTAGATGACAAGGAAGCTGGAGAGGGAGATGGAGTGGATACAGGAAGGCAAGATGGAGGAGGGGAAGGTCATTGAAAGCGAAAAGGCTGTGCTCTCTGAGATTCTGCAGGATTTCAAGAAGAAGGAGAAGGAGATTGGAGGGGAGCTTGCGGAAGCATTGAAGAATACGAAGCGCGAGCAGAATTTTCTGGGGAAGTGCCCTGCATGCGGGGGGGACTTGAAGATAATTGTCTCCAAGACAAGCGGGAAGAGGTTCTGCGGGTGCTCAAATTATCCGAAATGCTCGCAGAGTTACCCAATACCGCAGTTCGGCAGCATAACTCCGTTGAAGAAGGGCTGCAAGGTGTGCGGTTTGCCCATGATATTCGTAAGAAACGGCAAAAAAGTCTTCCAGATGTGCATAGACCCTAAATGCAAGAGCAAGGAGAACTGGGGTAAAAAATGAGACCTACAACTGTTGATGCGGTGATCATTGGGAGGGGAAGCATCCTCCTAGTCAAACGCAGGTTTGACCCCTACAAAGGGCTCTGGGCAATTCCCGGCGGGTTCGTTGAAGAGGGAGAGACGGCCGAGCAGGCTGCTGCAAGGGAGACATTTGAGGAGACAGGGGTTAGAATCAAAGTCACAAAGCTTTTAGGTGTGTACTCGGATCCGAAGAGAGATCCCAGGGGCACGGTTTCGGTTGCATTCATTGCAAAAGCACTTTCAAATGAAGCGAAGGGAGGGGATGATGCTGAGGAGGCGAAATGGTTCAAGCTTAGCGAGATTCCACCTCTTGCTTTCGACCACGCAAAGATGATTAATGACGCGAGGAGGATGCTGTGAGAGTTCCGCTTGATTTGAGAAGCACTGCGCAGGATAATGCTGCGGTGTATTACGATAGGGCGAAGAAGCTGAGGGAGAAGGCTGAGAAAGCGGAGAAAGCTGTAGAGGAGAGCAGGAAAGAGCTTGGAAAATTTGTGGAGGTTGTTGAGAAGAAGCCCAGAATGAGGAGGAAGAAGCAGTGGTATGAGAAGTTCCACTGGTTTGTGAGCAGCGATGGCTTCCTTGTGATTGGAGGGCGGGATGCGGAGCAGAATGAGCTGGTTTTCTCCAGATATTTCGAGGATGCTGACGTTTTCCTGCATGCGGACATACACGGGGCGCCTGTTGTCATTGTGAAGAATGGATGCACTGCACCTGACAGAACTCTTGAGGAAGCTGCGCAGTTTGCAGGGAGCTATTCAAGCGCATGGAAGGAGGGACTGGGCGCTGTGGATGTCTATGCCGTAAAAAAAGAGCAGGTTAGCAAGCATTCCCACGGAGAGTACGTTCCAAAAGGGGGATTTGTGATAAAAGGAGACCGAAAATGGTTTAAAAACATCGAGTTAAAAATATACATTGGAGTGACACAGAGCGGTATTGAGTGCATACCTGCAATATGCGGGCATGGGCGCTTCGTATCGTATGTTGAAGTAAAACCAGGAGGAGTTGGAAAAGGCGACCTTTCCAAGAAACTCTTTAAGCTCTTATCCAGTAAACTAGATGAGGGCAAGAGTAGCTGGGAGGAAGAAGATGTAACCCGGGCTCTCCCGCCTGGCGGAGGGAGCTTGCAGGAAGGTGATGTTGATGGTTAACGGCATTGAACTCAAGGTTGTGGAAGCTTACCAGAACGATGTGGGTAGAGGCATCGTCAGGATTGACTCCAAAGCAAGGAAGGTTATGGAGGTCACAACCGGTGATATTGTAGAGATAAAGGGTAAGAAGATAACTGCAGCGGTTGTTTGGCAGGCACATCCGCAGGACGAGGGGCTGAATATAATAAGGATGGATGGTTACCTGAGGCAGAACGCCGGGGTGGGCGTGCAGGACAAAATTTTTGTGAGGAAAGCTGAGACAAAGGAAGCCAAGAAAGTTGTGCTCTCGCCGAGCGAGCCCATAAGATATTCACCAGGCTTTGATGAGTTTGTGAAGAAGAGGCTGATTGGCAGGGCTGTTACGAAAGGGGATACAATATTTGTTGGGGTGTTTGGCACCTCCCTTCCGCTTGCAGTTGCTTTGGTTCAGCCCCAGGGAATCGCTGTGATAAACGAGACAACTGAGCTTGTCTTGAAGGAGGAGCCTGTGAAGGATGCAGGCAGAATAGCCCAGATAACCTATGAGGATATAGGAGGCTTGAAGGAGGAAATACAGAAGATAAGGGAGATGGTGGAGCTTCCTCTCAGGCATCCTGAACTGTTTGAGAGATTGGGTATAGAACCTCCAAAGGGAGTGCTTATACATGGCCCGCCAGGATGCGGCAAAACACTGCTTGCGAAAGCAGTTGCCAATGAGAGTGAGGCGCATTTCATATACATAGCAGGGCCCGAGCTTGTGAGCAAGTTCGTGGGAGAGAGCGAGGAGAGGATGAGGCAGGTGTTCAAGGAAGCCGAGGAGAATGCGCCAGCGATAATTTTCATGGACGAGATAGACGCAATTGCTCCAAAGAGGGAGGAAGTCAGCGGGGAAGTCGAGAAGAGGATGGTTTCGCAACTGCTCGCATTGATGGACGGGTTGAAGGCGAGGGGGCAGGTCATTGTCATAGGCGCAACAAACAGACCCAATGCAATCGACCCGGCACTGAGAAGGCCCGGGAGGTTTGACAGGGAGATAGAGATAGGTGTGCCGGACAGGAACTCAAGAAAGGAGGTGCTGCAGATTCACACGAGAAACATGCCGCTTGACAAGGATGTGAATCTTGATGAGCTGGCGAATATAACGCACGGCTTCACTGGAGCGGATATCTCGTCACTCTCAAAGGAAGCAGCAATGAGGTCGCTGAGGAGGCTATTGCCAAAAATAAACTTGGAGGAGGAGTTCGTTCCGCAGCAGTTTCTTGAGGAGCTGAAAGTCACCAGGGATGATTTCTTCGATGCAATGAGGGACATACAGCCTTCTGCATTAAGAGAGGTATTCGTTGAGGTGCCCAATGTGAAGTGGGACGACATTGGAGGGCTTGAGGATGTAAAGAGAGAGCTGAAAGAGGCAGTTGAGCTTCCGCTCAAGACCCCAGAGAAATTTACCAAGATGGGCATAAGGCCCGTGAGGGGAATACTGCTGGTTGGACTGCCTGGTACGGGCAAAACACTGCTTGCGAAAGCAGTTGCAACTGAGAGCGAAGCAAACTTCATATCTGTGAAAGGACCGGAGTTCCTCTCCAAATGGGTTGGGGAGAGTGAGAAGGCGGTGAGGGAGCTATTCAGGAAGGCAAGGATGGCAGCTCCCTGCATAATTTTCATAGATGAGATAGATGCAGTTGCAGGCTTCAGGGGGGGTTATGACGAAGGCACGCATGTCACCGAGAGGGTGGTCAACTCACTGCTGACAGAGCTTGATGGATTGCAGAACCTTAAGAATGTGGTAGTGCTTGCAGCAACAAACAGGCCGGACATGCTAGATTCTGCACTGCTGAGACCTGGGAGATTCGACAAGGTGATACAGCTTCCTGCGCCTGATGAGAAGATGAGGCTTGAGATATTCAAGATACATACCAAGGGAATGCCGCTTGCGAAAGATGTTGATTTGAAGGAGCTTGCGAAGAAGAGCGAGGGCTACACAGGAGCTGACATAGAGGGATTGTGCAGGGAAGCAGGAATGTACGCTATAAGAAGCAACTCGGAGAATGCGGGGATGGGTAACTTCACAGACGCGCTGAGCCAGGTAAAACCCAGCATAACAAAGCACCAGATTGAGAAGATAAGGAAGTTCGTCGGCAAGGAGGACACAATGTACAGGTAGTCGCATGTTTAATGTGTTGATGTTCTCCAAGGCCTTTGCGCTCTTCACTGCAGTTGCCTTGATAATCTACGCGCTGACTCCGACTGGGATAGATGTCCTGCTGAAACTGCTTGCTTTCGCTGTCGGATCTGCAATACTCACTCCGTTCGTATACCCCCATCTAAGAGGAGTGAGGAAGGGGGATGCTGTGAGAGTCGTGCTGTCAGAGCAGAAGCTTCCATTTAATCTATTCTACAGGCACTCGGAGGCAGTTGCAATAAGCAACGGGAGGATTGGCGGCGTGATAAGGATTGCATTCGAGAATGGAAGCGAGGAGGACGGGGTAGTTGTCTCCTACGCGGGCATGTTAAGACCCGCAGAGGTAAAGATCCTTCGGAAGGAGATAAGGGTGGTGTGAGTGCAATCCGGCGAGATGCTTGATATAATCGTTTCTGTGCTGGCGCTGGCCTTTGCATTCTCAATTAACAGGCTGGAGTTCTTTCCCATAATACTGCTCACTGTGGGGGTTGGCTTTGTAGCCCATGAGCTTGCCCACAGATTTGTTGCAAACCACTATGGTGCAAAAGCATTCTACAGAGCGTGGCCCGGGGGGCTTTTGCTCATGTTCGCAATGGCATTCGTATCTGGAGGACGTTTCCTTTTTGCAGCTCCAGGCGCGGTGTACATATACTCCAGTTACTTAAGCAAAAGGGAGAACGGCATCATATCCATTTCAGGCGCGCTTATGAACTTCCTCCTTGCCATCCTCTTCCTGTTTATAGGAGTTGCAATCGGTCTTAAAGGTACCCCAACGGCATTGGATTTGGCTGCATCTTTCATCCGTTTTGGGACTTATATGAACCTATACTTGGCTTTCTTCAATATGATTCCGATACCTCCTCTGGATGGCAGCAAAGTGATTTCTTGGAATTTCCCAATATGGGCAGCGTTCATGCTCATACTGGTGATTCTTGTATTTGGTATCTTCTGAGTGATTAAATGCGCTGGGGACCTGCAGGCATACCGATGGAGTTCAAGGGGAATACCGCTGAGGCTATTGGCTATACTGCAAGCGAGGGGCTGAATGCCTTTGAGTGCGAGTTTGTGAGAGGAGTGAAGATGCGGCATGAGATGGCAGTGGAGGCTAGAAAGATGGCTGAGAAGAACGGGGTTTCCCTCAGCGCTCATGCGCCCTACTGGATAAACTGCGCGGCAATGGAGAGGGCCAAGATTGACGCAACAATAAGAAACATCATGGAAACGGCCAGAATAGCCGAGGTGCTTGGTGCCCGTATCATAGTTTTTCACCCGGGCTTCTACATGGGGCGAAGCCCCGAGGAAACGGCGAAGCTTGTAAAGAAGACTCTTGAGGACGTGCTTGGAAGGATGAAGCAGGAGGGAATAAAGAATGTCTGGCTTGGCTTGGAGACTACTGGCAAGGGAGCGCAATTCGGGAGCCTCTCCGAGAACATCGAACTCTCCCATTCGCTTGATAGAACAAGAACAGTTGTGGATTTTGCGCACGTCCACGCAAGAGGAGGGGGGAAGCTGAAGAAAAAGGAGGATTATTTGAGAATATTCACTGAGATGGAGAACAAGCTCGGCAGGGAGGCAGTGATGAACTTCCACTCGCATTTCAGCGAGGTTGCATGGAATGAGAAGGGGGAGAGGTACCACATGATTCTTGGAGAGCAGTATTCCCCGCCCTTCAAGCCTCTGGCAGAAGTTATTGCTGAGAACGGCTACGAGGGGACGATTATTTCCGAAAGTCCCCTGCTTGATGTGGACGCGCTGAAGATGAAGAGGATGTACGAGGAAGCAGCAAAAAAGAATAAGTGAAGATTTATAATTTATCTTGTGCAAGATTAATGCTTCGGGAGGTGTTTTAGGATGGAAAAGAGAGAAGTTGCTTTCCTTGCTTTGTTTACAATACTTTCGCTGGCTGCTTACCAGCTGAAGTTCTCAACTATACTAGGAGTTCCATCGCAGAACTTCAACTTCTTCCAGTTCATGGGACCTATAGGGGCGGGTATATTCACCCCGATTCTTGGAGTTGTTTCAGTGCTGTTTGTTGAGGTTCTGAACTTCTTCATCTCCGGAAAGGCACTTGACCCGATAACGCTCGTGAGGTTCACTCCGATGATGTTCGCGGCATACTACTTCGGCTCAAAGAGCAGGAACAGGGTGATAGTTCCTCTCATCTGCATGGGCTTGTTCATGCTGCACCCAATAGGCAGGCAGGCTTGGTACTACTCATTATATTGGTTGATACCGGTGGCAGCAGCGTTGTGGAAGGACAAGCTTTTCCTCAGAAGCCTTGGAGCAACCTTCACGGCGCATGCAATTGGCTCAGTGGCATTCCTGTATGCATTCGGCATACCCGCGGATGTTTGGGCAACACTTGTGCCGATAACTGCCTACGAGAGGCTCTCATTTGCAGTTGGGATAAGCATCTCTTACATTGCAGTGAACAGTATACTGAACAGCATCTCAAGCAGGGTTGATGTCAGAGTATTGAAGGTAGACCCGAGGTATGTTCTGTTCAGGGAGAGCGAGTAGGAGTATAGGTAACCTTTCTCCCGTCTATTTTGTATTTCCCTTTTGAGAAGGAGTCCACTACCATTGGGAGTCCCACATGCTCCCTTTCAAGTATTTTTGCTGCAACCTCATCCACTGTCTTGCAGTCGCTTATGTCCACTGCCTCTTGGTAGATAACGGGCCCGCCGTCCAAGCTGTCATCCACGAAATGAATTGTATAGCCGGATATCTTGGCACCGTAGTTGAATGCATCACTCTGCGCATGCGCTCCTGGGAATGCCGGAAGAAGAGCTGGATGAATGTTTATCATTCTGCCCCTGTAATCCTGAAGGAACTTCTTGTCCTTTATCAGCTTCATGTAACCAGCAAGCACTATGAGGTCAATCTTGGATTCGTCAAGCTTCTTTCTTATTGCCCTGTCATGCTCCTCCCTTGAGGGATAGTCCTTGGGGTTTATGCAGCAGACAGCTATGTTATGTTTCCTGGCCCTCTCAATAGCCTTGGCTTCCGGATTGTCAGTTATGAGAAGAATTATCTGAGCATTTACCTGCCCGCTCTCAACTCCGTCGATTATGGACTGGAAGTCACTTCCCCTTCCGCTTGCAAGCACGCCCACCCTTATCTTTGCCATGAATAGATTATGCACGACAGCTTAAAAATCTTTGACATGCCCTTATAAAAGGCGTGAATATCTCATTGCGCAAGGCGCTCTCTTCTCTTTTTTGCCCTTGCTTCTGAGAGCATGTATATGGAGCCGGTTATCAGAACAAGGTCGTTTTTCCCTGCAATTGACTTTGCGTATTTAACCGAACTCCTCACATCTTCAATTATTTTTACCGGCTTGCCGTATTTCTCAACTTCTCTCTTTATTGCTCCTGGCTGGGCTGCTCTCTCTAAATCGGGCTTGTTTATTACCACAAGATCCGCAGCTGGAACTATCTCCTTTGCTATTTTATCTATCTCCTTGTCTTTCATCACCCCCATGACGAGGATGAGCCTTTTGTATTTGAAAAGTTTCAGGGAACTTCTAAGTACTCTCATGGCGAGCGGGTTATGGGCGCAGTCCATAACGACAAGCGGTTTCTTCTGCAGTATTTCCAGCCTTCCTGGCAATTTTGCTTTCAAGATGCCAGAGCGTATGGAGCGCTCATCTACCCCTATCTGCTCTGCTGCAAGAACAACCAATGCTGCATTTTCCACCTGGTGCTCTCCAAGCAGTTTCACCCTCAGGCCAGAGTAAGCTCTCAGAGGAGTTTTCAAGTCAAATGTGCATCCACTCAAACCGCATTTCACATTACTGCACGAGGCATGTTCACTTAGCTTGATGAGCTTGGTATCCTTCCTTCCGCATATCCTCTCAAAAACTTCAAGAGCCTCTCTCTTTTTCTCGGCAGTCACTACAGGCACGCATTTTTTTATTATTCCTCCTTTTTCAGCTGCAATTGAACTTATTGTCTTGCCAAGAATATCGGTATGCTCCAAGCCTATGTTTGTTATGATTGAAACTTCCGGGGTTATCACATTGGTTGCATCAAGCCTTCCCCCAAGCCCAACTTCAACAACTGCGTAATCCACCTTTCTTTCTGAAAAATACTTGAACGCAATTGCAGTTGTAACCTCAAAGAAGGTAGGCTGGGTGCTGCTTCTCTCAACTTCGGGTATTAGTGGCCTGACTCTTTCA
>JAPLWT010000019.1 GCA_026396455.1 Microcaldota archaeon
GTTGTCAACGCTCTCAGCAGCATATCCTCCGAAATTGGTATGCTGCCAACCTTCTTCAGAGCCTCGAATATCTGGTCATTCACAAATTCCTCCCTGCTCAAGGGAAGCTTGCTCAGGAAAGAGGTTAGGGAATCGACAACGACTCTGGAGGGCTTGAAAGTCTTAATATCAGACACAATCAGTCCTTCCAAGTCTGGCTCCCTTGTTATATCATAATTCCTGAACTCCACAGGAAAATCCTTGAAATCCCAACCGAACAGCTCTGCCTGCTGCCTTAGGCTATCCTCACCCTGCGTGAACGAGATGTACATCCCCTTATCCTTGTACTGCTTTGCCCCGTTGTAAAGGAACTGCAAGCCGAAAATTGTTTTCAGAGTACCAGGAGAACCCTTCACCAGTATTGTAGACCCTTCTGGGAATCCACCCTCAATTATCTTATCCAGCTCTTCAATGCCTGTTGGAACCCTCTTGATCGCCATTTCCCCACCTCATTTGACTAAAGGGATTATTGCATGAGAGTATTTATAGCTTTTGATACTTTGCCAGAGAATTTATTGCTAAGATAAAATTATACTTAAAAATTAGAAATAGCGGGGCGTGGATTTGAACCACGGATCTCTGGGTTTCACACTAAAGAGTTATGAGCCCAGCGGGCACTCCATGCTACCCTACCCCGCTGCAAAGTATATTCTACTTATTAACATTTAAAAAGTCGACGATTGGCTCGACGTTAAGGCCCAGTTCCAACCTCCTTATCTTCTTCAAGTCAGCCCACATTGCAATGCTGTGCTCCACCCCGAATTTTACCTTCCCATCCCCTCTTCCCTCAAACACAATGTAGATGGAGTGCTTGGTAAGTTTGCCCTTCTTGTAAACCTTGGAGCTTGTGCAGAGCAGTTTTATCCCCTTTATCTTCAGGCCGGTCTCCTCCAGCACCTCTCTCCTCACGGCCTCCTCTGGGGATTCCCCCCACTCCACCCCTCCGCCAGGAAATTCCCATACTCTTGGTTCTCTTCTCTTCATGACAAGAATTCTTCCTCTGGAATCTCTGATGACTGCGTAAACATTGAGCTCCTGCACTTTTGTTCTCATCTCATCGACCTCTCTCACGAGTTCAACCATTCTCTTAAAAGCAGCATTCCTCCCCAGTTGTTTTTCAATCCTACCCATTTTATTCCTATCTGAAAGCTTATCCGCGCAGCAAACTATCTTCTCCTCAATCGTTTCCGGGACGAAATCCCTTGCAGGCAGGCCCATCCTCTCTGCCTCATCCTGAGATATCCCTCCGAGCACATGCCTCTCCGCGATTCTTGCGATGTCCTTGCT
Source organism: Microcaldota archaeon (assembly GCA_026396455.1). GTDB lineage: Archaea > Micrarchaeota > Micrarchaeia > Burarchaeales > Fermentimicrarchaeaceae > Fermentimicrarchaeum. The sequence goes on from JAPLWT010000019.1 coordinate 1,327, forward strand.
CTCGCCCTCTTTTCTGAGTATCTTTCCCCCGAAATAGCCGTGCTCAAGCCCATGGGTGACGCTCCTCCCTATGTCGTGCAGGAGGGCACCTCTCTCAACAGCTTCAAGATTAACAGAAAAGCCATTCTCAACAAGCTCATCCGCAATTTTCACAGCAATTCTGCTGACTTTCCTGGAATGGGCAATGACATTCTTCGGCAGCTTGTATTTCAGAAGCAGATTCATGAGAGAGTTATGAAACAGCAATTATTTACTGATTTCCTTGTTTTTCTCAACAAAAACAAGAGGTGCACCGCATTCCATGCACTTGAATTTTCCCTCAAACGCAACCTCAAAAGGAATCATGACACCTTCCCCCTTCTTGCAGGAAGAGCAGGTGTAGAAATCGAAGCTCTTGTCAAGCACTGTCTCCTCGGGTATCGCCGCTTTTTTATTCAGAATCTTGTCAGCGCTCCCCAGGGAAAGCCTCCATATATATGAGTACCAGCCGCTTTCCTTGTCCCTCGTCCTTTCGTAAGAAGTCAAGCCGAATGAATGCAGCTTGTTCAGCACAGCCCTTACCTCGCTCACCTTTATCTTGCATGCGCTTGCCAGATCCTCATCACTGAGCGGCTCTTCCAAAGCCTCAGCAACACTAAGAGCCTTCTCGCCAGCAACCTCAAGGAGGAGGTTCCTCACTTGCTCATCAGCAAGCTTCCCTAAAATAACCCTTCTCCTAATCTTGCCCTTCCTCCTAACTGGTCTAGCCACTCTAAGCGCCTTCCTGACAGCTATCTTTGCTCTCCTGGCAATCCTTATGGTGTGTTTCCTTGCAGCCACCTTCTTCCTTGGAGCTGGCTTTCTGGCTCTGGAGTGCACTTTGCGCCTCCTCGTCCTCATGGTATAATT
>JAPLWT010000035.1 GCA_026396455.1 Microcaldota archaeon
TTTCTGCTTCAAGGTTGTGAAGTATATACACAGAAAGGGTATAAATATCTCTCTGTTTTGCAATGGGGATTTCCAGTTTGCACCATTAATCCTCTCACTAGTCCGCCCAAAAAGCCCACGAATAGAAAGTTATTTAAATAACGCCTAAGAAATTCTTTCTTGGAATTGAAGGTGGTACTAATGGGAAAATTCGTCATTGCAAAACAGCTGGCTGGCAAGAAGCTGATAACCAACGATGGAGAGGAAATCGGGAAATTCGTTGATGCCTATATCAGCGAGGTTACTGGCAGGATAGAATCGCTGATTGTGGAGCCCAACGTGGACAACCCGACAGTGAGGAAGATGAAGAGGGAGGAGGGAATGCTCCTCATACCGTATACTGCGGTGCTTGCTGTTTCGGACCACATTATCCTTGACAAAAAGGTCCTTTGATTTTTTGGTTAGTTTCTTATTCTGTTTCTTTCAATAGTATACGAGAGGTGATGCCATACTCCTAGGAGGCGCAGATGAGGCTGGAAGGGGCTGCGTGCTCGGTCCGCTGGTTATATGCCTTGCAACTGTTGAGAAGGAGAGGGAAGGGGAGCTGAAGAAAATTGGAGTTAAGGATTCCAAGCTCCTTACGCCTAAGAGGAGGGAGAACCTCTACGATAAAATAACCAAAATCTGCAACGAGTTTGTTGTCATGAAGACAACTGCTGCTTCATTGAATGACGAGATGAAGAAGTGCAGCTTGAATGAGATAGAGGCGATGGAGCTTGGCAAGGCACTTTCATTGCTTAAAACCCCGCCTGAAGTTGTGTATATAGACTCGCCAGACACTGTCGCGGGCAGGTTTTGCACCAGGATAAGGAAATACCACTCCGGAGGGGAGCAACTGGTTTGCGAGCACAAGGCAGACTTCAATTACCCTGTATGCTCTGCTGCTTCGATAATAGCGAAAGTGCAGAGGGATGCTGTCATCGGTGAGATAAAGAAGGAGCTGTGCTGCGATTTCGGGAGTGGATACAGCTCTGATGACAGAACAATCAAATTCCTCAAGGAGAATATGCATAGAAAGGAAGTTCACAAGTACATAAGAAAGGAGTGGGAGACTATTGAGAAGCTGAAGCAGAGAAAGCTTAGCGAGTTTGATGCGGATGAGTAGGTACCTCTTCTCAATCACGATACTCCTCTCCATAGCCGTTGGGCTGTTTTTTCCAAGCGTAACACTCCTCTGGAGCGGCTACCTCATCCCACTTCTGGCAATGCTGATGTTCTTCTCTGCGTTGAGAGTTGAGAGGAAAGAGTTGTATAAAACAAATCCAAAAGAGCTGCTTGCTCTGCTGTTTTTCGTTTTCGTCATAATGCCTTTGCTTTCCCTCCCCTTCAAACTCTCACAACCGCTTACATTCATAGGTGTGCTAGTTGCCCTCTCCTCACCCAGTGCGGCAGCCACAGCATTCTTCTCCTCCTTCTTGGGCGGTGATGCAATGCTTGGCGTATCCATATCATTCATTGCATCGCTTTTGTCAATAGTCACTCTACCGCTCACTCTGCAGCTCTTTGCAGGCACAACAATCCCAATTGACCAGTCCAAGATTCTTGTGATTCTTCTGGAAGTGATACTCCTCCCGATTCTCATAGCGCTTCTCTCAAAGAAGCTCTTCCGAAAAGCTGTGGATGTGATAAATATCCACAGAGACTCCCAGCTCATAGTTATGTTCCTAGTAGCCTCAGGCACAATCGGTATTGGCCACGAGATAATAGTCAGCAACGAGTACCAGTTCATTGAGCTGACAGCGGCTATGCTTGTGATACTGCTGTTCGGTGCCACCCTCGCTTACCTTTTTGGAAAGAGATACAGGAAGAAAGCTGCAATTACATTCTTCGTCGGCACAGGGGTCAAAAATGCAACTCTTGCATTTGCAATAATGCTGGAACTTTTCGGACCGCTTGCAGTTCTACCCCTGGTGGCGAACCTAATTGCGCAGTGCATCATAATGGTTCTTTTCGAAATCTTTGGCAACAGATCATAATGCATTTGCAAAATTCAGTAGGAACTCATTTAGCTTGTTGCCCTCTATTGTTGCACCTGCCGCTATGTTGTGCCCCCCGCCAACACCTATGCCTTGGCATGCTTTCCCAAGGGCTTCTCCGAGGTTCACGCCTTTCGCAACAAGCTCCTTCGTAGCCCTTGTGGAGATCTTTATTTTTCCCTCTTCATCCAATGCTATCCCGACTATTGGCTTGTCGCCAGCAAGAGTGCCACCGTATAACATACCGACAATCACGCCTATCACTCCATCCTCTATATGCTTTCTTCCGTCCAGGAAATAGAATTTTCCAAAATCCTCATAATCGGAAATTGCATGCACTATCCCTTCCCTCAACTGCTTTCTGTGCTCGTTCAGCATCGCTCTGGCTTCCTCAAGGGCTCCCTCCCTGCCCAGGCACACGCGTATGCCCACCTCTGGCTTGTTATGCCTTCCACATGCATTGAGAAGAGTGCTGTATTCCTTTGCATCGCTCAACTCGCTACCCTCCTTCTGCTTTGCCAGCATATACACTTCCCCCACAAGCTCCCTTGATGCGTTTCCAACTCCTTTTGAGTAGAGGTAGGCAGCGAGAGCAGATACCAACCTGACCCTTTCCTCAAGCTCAAGCTCGTAATACTTCCTCCATATTCCATCCTGCTTCAGCTCTATGCCCGCCTCTTTAAGGAACCGGTAGCAGTTCTTCTCATTCCCGGTAAGGCCTGGCAGGAAAGGCTCTGTGCAGTACGAGAGAAACCACACCAGAGGGCGGCTTATCCTCCCGAAAATGCTGAGGTCTATGTCGCACCTTACAATCCCCTTCCCTATCCCCTCCCTCAGAATATCCCTATTCAGGCTCTTAAGCGGAAACTGCATGTCACCTACTGCGCCAACAACTGCCAAATCGACAAGCTCATCATTTCTGAAAACCATGTATGCTGTGCCAGATGAGCTCAGCTCGCTCCCCCCATCAAAGCCAAAGAGGTGAGGGTTTGCCTGCGGGAACTTTCCATCGACTCCCTGGTGGTGGTCTATTATAACAACCTGCTTTCCCTTCAAAGCATCTCCAAGTGACTCCTCAACACCTCCAAAATCGACAAAAATAATCTCTTCAGCACCCTTCATTTTTTCCTTGAAGTCCAGCTTCCTCAGAGTTAGGATACCATAACTCATTCCCCTGATCTCAAGCGCTTTCGCAACTAGCGCCCCGGCTGCAAGCCCATCTGCATCGTAGTGGTTTACTATGAGAGGTTTCTTGAAATTCTCTATCCTTCCTCTCACTTCCTCGCATCTTTTGAAAAAACCGATTTTGTCCACAAGTAGAGTTATAGATACTGGTTTAATAATTCTTTAGAAATCCACCGTACTAAAGCCTGAAGCTCTCCCCGTTTCGAGGCAATATGACTTCATACCCCATCTTGCTTATTGCCTCCCCAAGCTCGTGCGGTTTGTCGCCTTCTCCATGAATCACAAAAACCCTCTTCAGCTTCTTTGTGCTCCTTACGATATCCAATAAACCTTTATAGTCCGCATGGGCGCTCAATGCAACTTGCTCAACACCCATCTTAATGTCAATTTCCTTGTTATCTATTGTTATGTGCCTCTCTCCCTCAATCAACTTTCTCCCCAGCGTCCCCTCCGCCTGATACCCAACAAAGACGAGGAGATTCCTGCTGTCACCCGCAAGCTTCTCCAGATAGTGCAGCACAGGTCCGCCGCTGAGCATTCCTGAAGTTGAGACTATTATCGCACTGCCGGGCTTTAACACATCGCTCCTGTCCTTTGTTTTAGGAGCATGGAAGAACTTGCTCTTGAACGGGTCGTCATCGCTCATGAGTATCCTCTTCTGAATCTCATCCTTCGCGTATATCACATTCTGCCGGTATATCCTGTTTGCCTTCAGTATCATCCCATCGACAAATATAGGGACTTTCTCAAGAATCCCGGAACTCATATAGCTCTCCAGTATGAATAGTATCTCCTGCGCCCTCCCAACTGCAAAGCTCGGTATGAGTACCTTCCCCCCTTTCTTGATTGTCCTATTTATGCTGTCGCACAGCATCTTCGATGCATTCTTAAGTGCAGGATGCTCATCCGTATGCGCCCCGTAGGTGCTCTCAATTATGAGGTTCTCCGCAACAATGTTCTTCTCAGCAGGGTCAAGCAACCTTGTCTCCCTGTCATTGACATCAGAGCTGAAGAGCAGCCTGCTGCCACCCTGCACGAGCACCATGGCGCTGCCGAGTATATGGCCGGACTTGTGGAAGGAGAACTTCAGCCCGTCACCAACTACTTCACCGTATTCCACCATCTTCCACATTTTCATTGCCTTTGTTATATCATTACTGCTGAATCTCATGCCCCTGCAGTCGCCCTGCAGCCTCTTGCGTACATAAAGGGGAGATAGCCCATGTGGTCCAGGTGTGTGTGGCTTATGATTATCTTCTCTATTTTCCTGATCTCCTCGTCAGTCAGGAGGGGGTACTCGTCAGTCTCACCAATCTTCACTCCTGCATCAAGCAGCAGATTATTCCTTCCCTCGTCAACCAGCACGCAGTTCCTTCCAACCTCGCCAGCCCCTCCAAAAAAAGTTATATTCGTTCAATCACCTAACAATTTAGTGTCGTGCTCCACCTATAAATAGGTATGGGGCGAGAACGAGGGTTATGCAGCCGCAAAGCATATAAATAACTTTTAATAAAAGGAATACAAGTGAGAATATGGTTAAGAGTAATACTGTTATAGTGAAGCTAGACAGAGACGTTGTAAACAGACTGATCAGGCGAAAGCAAGTTGGTGACACTTACTCAACAATAATAAAAGAACTCTTGGATAACGAAGATAAATCGATAATGAAAAAAAGTAAATAAGTAGTATAGAGGTGGTGTATATCTCGGCAAACCTCATCCCATTCCTCAGGAAGAGGGAGAAGCCCGAGCCCAAGCCAGAGGAGCCAAAGCCCGAGGAAGCAGTTTGCGGGGAATGTGAATCCGAGCTTGAAGTCTGCAAGAGGAGGGAGTCCATATACCGGAAAATAGTGGAGAGGTACCGAGAGCTTATAGAAGCAGCTGAGAGCAAATCCATACCCGAGCTTAGGAGTTTGGTAAAACCCCAAAGTTCTTCAATACTCGAGGTGAAGGAGAAGATAACTCGGGAGTTCAGCCAGTACAACTACGGAGCCAATTTCCTGATAGCAGCCCAGAAAGCATATGAGTTCGTGAAGGATGAGATAAAGACCGAACATGTGCCGGTGGAATTCTGGCTGTCCCCAAAGGACATAGTGGAGCTGAAGACTGCCGATGAGATGGACAAGGCAATATTCCTATGCTCCTTGCTAATAGCGCTTGGGAACAAGGGAGCAAAGGTGGTTATCGAGATGAAGGGGGGCTTGAAGCATGCATTCGTGATGTTCAGTTTCGGGAACCGCTACTACCTGTTCGACCCGGTTCACAGCATCAACCTGGCAGGGAGCAAGGAGATACTCGAGGCCCAGATATCCCCTGGGAGGGATGAGGAGAACAAGATAGTCTATGAGTTCAACGATATTGAATATAACGAATGGTGAGCAGTTACTTTTTTATTGATTATAGTCTATAATTGAAAGGCTAGGTGTCTGTTTGATAAAAATCAATAGGAGCAGATGTATATACTGCGGAGCATGCGTAGGTGTATGCCCTGTTCTTGCACTAACTTTGAAGGAGACATATGTTGAATACGACAAGGAGAAGTGCATAAACTGCGGAAACTGCGCAAAAGCATGCCCCCTGAAGGCGATTGATTTCGAGAAGTGATAGTGTGAAGACCGATTATGATGTCATAGTTGTTGGAGCAGGACCCGGGGGCAGCTTCGCGGCAAAGGTAGCGGCGAAAGGAGGGGCGTCTGTACTGCTTATAGACAGGAGGAAAGAGCTTGGAGCACCCGTGAGATGCGGGGAAGGGCTTGGCTCTCACTGGCTTGAGGAGCTGGGATTGAAAATATCCCCCAAGGCGATATCCGCGGAGATAAGCGGCTCGGTGCTGTACTCCCCAAATCTGAAGAGGGAGGTCAAGATACAGAACCCGGAAACAAAAGGTTATGTCATAGACAGGAAGGTTTTCGACAAGGATTTGGCAATCGATGCCGGGAGGGCAGGTGCAGAAGTTATGGTCAAGACCGAGGTCTATGATGTCATGAAGGAAGGAGGAAAGGCCTGTGGTGTGAAAGCATACCACATGGGAGATAAGTTTGAAGCAACCTGCAAGGTGCTCATTGCGGCAGATGGTGGCGAATCCACCGTTGCCAGGCATGCGGGAATAAACTCAACAGCGAGCCTCTACGACACTGATTTTGGGGTGGAGTACGAGATGGTGAATGTCGAATGCGAAGACTTGATTGAGATATACTTCAGTAAGGTTGCAGCCCCCAGGGGGTATGTCTGGGTATTCCCGAAAGGGAAGGATGTCGCAAATGTGGGGGTAGGAATAGGCGGATTGGAGAAGGGCAATGCAGTTGAATACCTGGATAAATTCATAAAGAGCCACGAGAGGTTCAAGAATGCGCAGACTGTTGCAGTGAAGGGAGGCCTTATACCTGTTGGCGAGCCTCTCAAAGATCTTGTGGCGGATGGATTGATGATTGTGGGGACTGCCGCGCATCAAGTGGACCCGATCCATGGAGGAGGAATGGCGCTTGCAATGGAAGCAGGGGGGATGGCGGGAGAGGTGGCAGCCAAGTGCATTCAGGAGGGAAATGTGGGCAAGCAGCATCTTATGGAATACGACAAGATGTGGAGGAAGAAGGTTGAGCCGAAGCTCATGAGGAGGCTGCGCTTGAGGAAAGTGCTTGAGAAGCTCGATGATGATGATTTCAATGCAATTTTTGAGAATCTGAATGACGATGATTTGAACAGACTGATAAAAGGAGATTACAAGCCAGTTGTGAAAAAAGTGCTGGTCAAAAGACCGCAGCTCCTAAAGGTCCTGAGTGCATTACTGTAGGTGGTTTAATGGAACTAACGAGATTTGAAAAAGCAAGAGTCATTGGTGCCCGCGCGTTGCAGCTTGCATCGGGCGCTCCCCCGATGGTAGAGCTGGTTGAGAAGACCGTAAACCCGGTTAAGATTGCCTACATGGAGTTTGAGAAGGAAGTCATACCGTTTGTTGTGGTGAAAGAGAAATAGTTATAGTTTATATATCCCCTTGCCAAAATCCTATTTTATGGTGTTCCAGAAGGCACAGTTGGCTATTGAGTTCATAACCACTTACAGCTGGGCTTTCTTGCTCATTCTTCTTGTAGCTCTTGTGGCATTCTACTACCTCTCCTCGCAGCAGCCTGCACCCCAGTGCAACTTCGGGGCTGATATGTCCTGCCAGACATTCAAGTTCTTCAAAAACAGCAGCGGGAATATGGGGCTCGTATTCCAGCTGAGCAACGGCATGGGGAAGGTGATAACCTTCAATGGAACCCAGACAATAAACGTCACAAATGTCGGCAAGACAGGAACGAACAGCTACACCGGATACTGCTGGAGTACTGGAACTATAGTGCAGGGGGGTGACCCGATATATTGCTCCTTCAATATAACAGACACCGTTATGGTTCCATCAATAAACAAGAATGTCAAATTTGATGTAGTTCTGAACTATGTTGATTGCGAAACTTCTCCGAACTACCCAAACAGCTGCGTTGGAGGGGTGAATAGGACCTCCCACGGGGCAATCACCGCCACCTTCGAGGCGCCCCCTGCAGGCATGTCCTATTGCTGGGATGGAGTATGCACAGCAGACGAGGCATGCGACAGCTGCCCTGCTGACTGCGGTCCATGCGGTCCAGGATGCCTTACGGACTGCTCGATGAATGGCATATGCAACCAATCCTGCACAGGAGTTTGCTCAGGCTTCAAGTCAGTCTGCAATAGCACTCCTAAAAATTCTATGGTGTGTGCAGACTCGTCAGGGGGTACGACAGGCGCAATCAACTACCTGGTCAAATGCTGCAGAGGACCCATACAGAACTGCGGAAATATGTCTTACTGCACTGCCGGGAGTTGCGCTACTTGCTCCGGCGATTCCGCAAACTGCAATTTGAACTCATCAGATGGATGCGAGGTTCCCAGTCTGCTGACAAACAACAGCAACTGCGGATACTGCGGTCATGCATGCACAGGCGGTCAGACATGCCAGGGTGGTACCTGCATAACACCAGCTGACTACTACCAGAACACCACCTACCTCTGCGGTTATTATATCTCACCAAATTCAACATGCGGTTCTGGGCGTATTCCAACCTACTGCGCTTCTGGAACTTATTACCCGCGCCAGTCATGCTCATCCAGCCCAACATACACTTCCTGCCAACCCCAAAACTCATCCGATTCATGTGCAGTATGCGGCAACTGTTCAGGAACTGGTACCTGCAATCCTGCTACCTGCGGAACTACCAACAGCTATGGATGCAACAGAGTGTGTAAAGGTGGCGGCACTGGTCTATCCTACTGCATTACTGCCGGTTCTCTCCACCTAGGTTCAGCTTGTTTGTGTAACGACGTGTGTGCAAGCGGGCTCTGCTCAGGAGGAATATGCCAGACTTACACGGGGTCGATGCCAAGCCTCTGCGGTTATTATAGCGGCTCTTCAAGCGCATGTAGCAGTAACCCAGCCACCTACTGCGCTCCAGAGAATTATCTCACATTCCAGCCATGCACATTAGACACGTCAACTCCCAGCTGCCAGCCCCAGACGTCATCCGATTCATGTGCAGTATGCGGCAACTGTTCGGGAACTGGTACCTGCAATCCTGTTGCCTGCGGAACCACCAACGGCTATGGGTGTGCCGCTGGGTACTATTGCAGCGGAGGCATAGGAGGTTGCAACGCACCTTTCCTTCAGGGAGCTCTGTGTAACTGCTCCGCACAATGCGGATTAAGACTGTACTGCAACACTACAGGAGTATGTTCTCCACTACCGACATGCACTGGAGTGAATGGTCCTTGTGATACAAACTGTACGTGTCCTCATCTCACGAGATATAGCTGTCCAGATGGAACCTGCACTAGTTCAGAATTTTGTACTCAACCTCAATAATAGTTAAAGGGAGATTTGACTGAAGTGAGAATGGGCTGGGGACCTTCTGGAAGCAGAAGCGCTATGGAAACGAACACTAATTGACTAGTAGATTAGAAGGTAGAACAGCAGGCAGGTGAGAGGAACGATGAAATTGTCATCCACCCCCCAGTCTATACTCTCCACACTTTCAGATATGCTCTTTCCCCCAACCAAGCCCAACAAAGAGTTGAGGCGAAAACTACCAACATGTTTTTAATCTCCTCTAATAAAAGTATTTTATGCGCAAGGTGCAGGTAAGCTTTGATTTTCTGGCAATAGTGATATTCGCTTTCATTATATTCCTGGAGATGTTTGAGGTTTATGCGGTTGAGAGCTCCTCTGCCAGGATACGCGAGGGCATGATGAGTGCCACTAGAATTGCGAGCAGCGTTGCAAGGACAATAAACGAGGTTTGCAAAAAGAATGAGACTAGCGCGACGGTCACCATACCTGAGACGCTGGATACTGGCGATACCTATCACTTGAGCATAAGGGCATCCGGCAGGAGAGTTGACGTGTTCTGGCCCATCTCAACCCAGAACCGGAGTATTGGAGTCCCGATACTTACCAACGATATAAACGAGTTCAATCTATCAAAGACCACGGACTCGAACCAGTCCGTGCTTGCCATATCTAATATAAATGGGTCGATAAATGTTTCAGGTGGCTAATATGATTAATCGCATGAAAAGAGGACAGCTTTTCAGCCAGGATATAATCTTTGCAATAATACTAGTGCTAGTCACATTCTCACTATGGCTCACCCTAAGACAAAGAGTTTTGAATGTCGTATTGATGAGCGATGACAGAAGACAGCTGGATGAAGCAGCATCGTCTGCCATGAATCAGTTGCTTGAAAGCAGTGGTACGCCAACTAACTGGGAGTGGCTGTCCGTTATCAATGAAACCACTGTCAATAGCATAGGTCTTGTCAGTGATAGGAATAACTTAAACAGTGTGAAGATTGCAATGTTTATCTACACGGCTAACCTCGGCGGAGATAATTATACAACAATCAAGAAACTGCTCGGTTTGAATAGGGAGGGTTACAAGTTCAACTTCACCATCTCCTCATTGAATGGAAGCGTACTGTACGGCTTCCGCAATATGCCCACAACATCAGCCACCTACAATGCAAGTTACTCTGCAGTTAACACTACCTCATTCGTTGAAAGATATGCACTGCTGAATAATCAATTAGTTAAAGTTGCCATGGGTGTTTGGATTGAGTAAAGCATTCATCTTCACACTGGATGCCCTCCTTTCGATAATAATCTGCAGTATCCTATTCTTCTCCGCCTACTCAATTCTTTTGAAGTATCAGTATTATACAGTGAGGCAAACTTCCCTCTTTGATACATGCGCAGATGTGCTGACCTCTATGGAGAAGGATCACACACTTAGTAACTCCATATACTACTCCCGCACTTCAGATATTCGCGCAATCCTCTCGAACGTATCCTCGAATATATGCTCAAATTTGGTGATATACTCTTCAGGCAATGCACCATTGCTCGTAGTCCAGAGAGCAGATTGCCAGTGTAATGCGAGTCATACCACCCTCGTAAGGAGCTTCGTTATGCCCAACAGCAACGGGACACTTTCAGAATACCTTGCAAAAATGGAGGCGTGCCCCAAATGAAAAAAGCATTCCTTTTCTCAGTGATATTCGTCCTCATTTTTACTACTTTGATATTCCTCTCCATTTTCTACCTCAGAATGATGCAGATGAATGAGCTAGATATTGCCCAGATGAAGAATATACGCCGCGTCCTCTATGTGCGGGACGACATTGCAAGTGATGTTCTTGATTACCTGCAGCTGTCGACCAACATATATACCAGCACATACGGCAGCTCCAACTATAGAGTAATAAATATATCTGACACGCTACCCTCCCCCTACCCTAGTCCATCAGCTTCACTAGCCACCTATAAAACTTTCATAAGTGGGGTATACTCCAACGAGACAAACCTCCTCGACCAAACAAACATCTCAGTAATCTCATTGAATACTACTGCCTTTGAAAGTGCACCTTCACTGCAGTTCATAGGTTCCAACTCCTCGCTGAGCTTTAACTACTCCTACACCAACCTCAGCAAGAATGAGCTCATAATAAACGGTTCCAGCTTTATTGCGCGCTATTACATAACGCTTACCTTGAATGACACCTGTTTGAATAACAACTGCACCAATGCCACCTGGGCTGGAGGACCGCCAAACGTTGACAACTCAACTGCCGGGTTGTGGCATTTCGACGAGGGAACCGGTGACGCAACAGCCGACAGCTCAGGCAACGGCAACACGGGCCGTCTCCATGCAACAACCTGGAACCTCTCTGGAAAATTTGGAAGTGCTTTGAGCTTTGATGGGGTGAGCAGTTCTGTGCAGAGTACCAACAACATAAGCATAACCGGGACATCTGCAAGAACCACGTGTGCATGGGTTAAGCCAAATGAAGTAACACACTTCGGAACCATAGCGGGGTATTCAGACTTTTATCTGGAACAATTGGGCGGCACATGGGGCGTAGTAATAGCTGATATTGCCTCATTTCCTTTTGGAACAGCCAATACAAATTGGAACCACGTTTGTGCGACATATAACGGAACGCACATTACGGGGTATCAGAATGGAGTTTATGTAACTAGTGGAGCGTTATCCTTAAGCAGCACAGATGCTAAGTTGGATATTGGTTATAACAGCACTGGTGCCCGTTATTTCAATGGCACTATCGATGAGGTTGCAATCTACTCAAGGGCAAAATCAGCAGCTGAGATAGCTGCGGATGCAAATCTGTTCCACTGGGATTGGAGCCCAATCGCCATGAACAGCAACCTCTCAGCAGTATGGCATTTCGACGAGGGCAACGGCACAAACTTCTCTGACAGCTCAGGCAACGGCAACACGGGCAACGACTCCAATGCAAACTGGAACTCTTCTGGACTATTCGACTCTGCATTGAATTTCGGGGCGGATTACAATTATGTGGAGGTGCCCCACTCCTCAAGCATCAGCCCCACCGACGCAATAACAGTTGAAGCCTGGGTGAATCCAACCAACTTCTCCTATTGGTCAACAGTTTTGATGAAATCGAATTCTAGCTGGAATGAGGGGTACGGGCTCGCCCACTACCTTGGAACGAACGATATCAATTTCTTCGTCAATTCATACACCGAAAACTACGTATCGGGTACTCTAGAGATGAACACCTGGTCCCACATAGCTGGCACCTATAATGGAACTACAATCAACCTCTACATCAATGGAGTCTTGGTAAGCTCGAAAAACTACAGTACCCCAATTTCTTACACCTCAGACTACCCCCTTTTAATTGGAATGGGCACTGGCGGAAGCGGAACGCAGCTTCTTTGGAATGGTACCATTGATGAGGTTGCAATCTACTCAAGGGCAAAATCAGCAGCTGAGATAGCTGCGGATGCAAATCCGATATACGTCTATACTAACCTAAAGGATTCCCTCAATAACTCCATCCTTCTAAGGGGTTCAGCTACCGGGTATGTGAATGGAGGTGCCAACAACACTTTCTACGTCAAAACCAGCGGCGGAAACCTTAACATGACCGTAGGAGCATATTCCGGCCTCTGTTCTTTGAGAGCTTATGTAAACAACACCCAGGTGGATATCATTACGACAATACTCGAAAACGGATTTTCAGGCATGCAAGCTGTCCTGCCAATCCAGCTGCGAGTATACCAACAGAATTTCAGTAATCTCGTGATAGCTGAGAACTAATGCTTGTCTACTCAACGTCCTGTCAGTAGTATAGACTTCAGAATATAGCCGTGCATCAGCAGGAAAACAACAATAGACACTACAAGCAGGTACAAGGTATACCTCAGCCCATTGAGCTCCTTGCCGTCATGTATCACTCCAATAAGTATGCTCACGGTAACCGAAGTTGCGATTATTGCTAAAATTGAAACATTAAACAGGAAATCTGCCGATATGGGCGTTCCCATAACCAGCCCAACCTCCCCAGTCAGCGATGTTTGGGCGCTCTGCTGCTGAAGTGAGCCAATCATATCAACAAATTCAATGGATATCGAGAGCAGTACAGGCATTCCAACGAGAACTGCGAAAAGTATAAAGACGATATACATGCTCGTCCCCGTTATAAGCTGCCTTCTGAGTTCCTGCCCCTCCATAATATCATCCGCAGCATTCTCAAGCAGGACCGCCAGACTCCCCCCCGACCTCATGCTGACTATGAAAAGCGCAACAGTTCTCTCAAGAGTCTCCGATTTTATTCTCCTTGACATCTCCGTCAGAGCATCTGTGAATGATTCAACCCCAAGCGATTTTGCTGTGACATACTTTACTTCCTCTTCAAGAGGTCCGAATTCGGGCCTAGCGGATGTCCTCAGAGCTGCAAGAGGTGTCAGGCCAGCCCGTATGTTTGCTGCAATCAGCTGGAGGGCATCAGGCAGTACATTTTCAATTCTTCTCTTCCTGTCCTCTACCCTGAAGTGCAGTACGAGGTAAAGGCTGAACAGTACGAATGCAAAAGCGGCTAATGAGATGAGCAGCAGGATGCTTACCGAGGTAATTTCGAGTACAATCCAGCTGAAAAGAAGCCCTGTTATGCCGAATAAGAAGGAGAGCAGCAGAACAGACCCCATCCAGACTCTTACATCCATATCCGCTCCGGAGTATTCCAGCATCTCCTCTATATGCCTCTTGATTCCTTTAGGTGAGAAATTTGCGAAAACATAATACAACTTTCTCAAATCTTTGGTATCCATATAATCACATGTGTGTTACGGGTCTCCTAGATTTTATGAACTCCACAAGTGCAACCTCACAGAAAATACAGAAAGCAAGCAAACCTAAGATGAAGCCCTCATTGATTGATATGCTTCCGAATGTTGAGAGGATAACAAGCAATGTTATGCCCAAGCTGGGTATAGCAACTGAGATTATGACGAAAAGCAGCACCCATAAGTTCAGTTCATAGGTATACGATTTAACCTGCGAATACTGATATTGCTGGAGGTTTCTTATAACGCTCTTCAAAGCTGCTTGGAGGCTCGCTCCGGATTTGAAAGCAGTCAGTATCTGGCGTATTGTCCTTCTCAGGAATTCCGACTCGGTTCTCAGCGCCATCTTCTCAAGCGCCCTCTCCTGCATCTCGCCAGCATTTATATCCTGCACAGTCCTGCGGAACTCCTTTGATATGACGCCGTAGCCGGATTTCGATATGTTCACCATAGCATCAAACAGAGGGACGCCGGAGCTTATCTGCAGTAGCAAATCTTTCAGAGCATATACCAAGTCCTTATCCACATCCTCCACAGTCTTTCTCGCCAGAATTCGTGGGTAGTAGCTGAAAAACGAGAAGAATACAAAGAAGACCACCATACCCCCCATAATCGTCCACCTACTTGCATCTACTAACTCTCCCAGTCTACCAAGAAATGAGAGCTCCAACACTCCCCCACTTCCGATTTTCTCCAAGCTAATGTTACCCTTAGCATAGCTCAGCGCAAACAACAGCAGGAAGATTATAAGTGCCCAAGCAATGGCATTTGCAATCGAAATGGCTACATACTCCCCCTTGGTAATATCGCTTCCAATAACATCCAAGTCATACTCCAAGCCAGGGAGGATGTAGCTCACCTTAGTCCCAATTCCCGTAAAAGCTCTTCCTATGCCTCTTGCAAATCTTTCAGGTATGATGAAGAACAGCAGTCTTATGCAAACACCCTACAGAACCTCGCTCAAAGGAAGTTTCTTCTCAGCAGCCTTGAGCACAACTTCCGGACTCTTGTAATAAAGCCCAATAACCGCTCCAACTTCGTCAACTGACCTTACATTCGAAGCATTCATCCACTCAAGAATCTTAAGTTTCTCTTTGATGTCCTGCTTTATCTCATTGGAGTTCATTCCTGTATGAAGGTTCAAGTCCTCCAAGACTCTTGTGCTCTCGTTGACCTTCTCAAAAGTGTCCGTCCTCGGTTTCCACTTGAACAGAGAATTGAGTACGACCGCCTCAATTGGTGATATAATCACCTCGCTTATCTCGTATACCCGCCTTATCTCCTTTCTTCTATCCCTATACTGCACAACTATAAGCTGCAGAGACTCCAGCTCCGTCATTGGGAGCTCTATTGGTGGATGAGTAAGTCTTCTAAGAACCTGCGAAGCTGTATCTGCATGCATTGTGGAGCATACAGCATGACCGGTGTGCATTGCCTCGAACAGCACCTCCGCCTCCCTCCTCCTCCTTATCTCACCAACTACTATCCTGTCTGGCCTCATTCTCAGAGATGTCATCATGAGGTCCAGCATCCTGACCCCCCCCTGGCCTTCTGGATTGGGGTTCCTAGTGGTCAAGGGCACCCAGTTCCACCTCAAGTACTTTGGAAGGCTGAGCTCCCTTGTATCCTCTATAGTCACTGTCCTGTTGCTCGGCGGTATGAGGGCGCACAGAGTATTCAGCGTGCTTGTTTTACCAGAGGCCGTACCACCAACAACGAGCATATTTATCTCGTACTGCATGCACAGCCAGAGAAATGCAGCCATCTCCCCGGATAGGGTGTTCATCTTTTTATCTATGAAATCAACCAGCGTCCATGGGTTCCTTGAGAACCTTCTTATGGTGATAGTATTCCCCAAAGTCGATATTGGGAACAGGGTAGCATTAGCCCTATCCCCGCTTGACAGATGGGCATCCAGTATGGGTGCCAGTAGTGATATCTCCCTGCCTGCCTTCCTGCCAATCTGTGATGCGTAGTTATATATCTCATCCTCCGACTCAAGATGTAGATTTGTCTTCATCCAACCAAACTTTCTGTGGTATACCGAGATCGGCTCTGAGGATCCATTCACTGCGACCTCCTCAAGCCAGTCGTCAGCCATCAACATCTCCAAATCCCCCAACCCATACATCCTGTGCAGCAGCATTCCAGCCATCGTCTGTCTCTTCTCCTCATCAAGCTCAGGTAATTCCTCAGAGAGCTGCTTGAAAGCTGCGTTGTAGAATTTATCACTCACTCCGCTGAACTTTCTAGTATCGCTTATCTCCTCCCCCCCTATTGTGACGATCTGGGCGAGATCGTCCCTCACTTGGTCCATGAACGCTTTCGTATAAGGACCGAGTAATGGCGGTGTTACATAATACAGCGGTCTGGTCTCCCTCCCAACATCCATTATGCAAACAGAGGAAGGTACATGGTTCACTTCAATCTGATACCTGTCGAGTATCTTCCCTTCCGGTTCGGAAATCTTCTCTGCCTCTAGTTCCTTTTTAAGCTTTAGCTGGGGTCTCTGCAGTATGTTAACCGGGTAGATTATCTCGACAATACCCATCTTCTGCATTTCTTTACCGAGTCTCTCAAGCTGGGCAACCTCGATTCCAACTTCATTGGCCAGTGTGGACATTTCCATCGTCTGGTCCTTCTCAGAAACTAGCATCTCGCATATCTTATCAATTTTAGTTGAAATTACCTCCCGCTTAGTTTTCATAACTACAAATTTTCTTTGTTTAATATAAAAAGCTATTGCTGACGAGGGTCTTATTTTTATTCTTATCTTGCATTTCCTATAGCATGATAAAAGTAGTAATACTCGGCTCCGGGGGAGCAGTGCCCTCACCTGCCAGGTCACTGCCATCGATAGGCATACGCTACTTCGGGGAGGTCTACCTCTTTGACTGCGGAGAGGGGACGCAGAGGCAGATGATGATACACGGGCTTAGCTACTCAAAGGTAAAGATGATATTCCTCACCCATCTGCATGCAGACCACTTCCTCGGCATTGCAGGTCTGATGCAGACCCTCAAGATGAATGAGAGGAAGGAACCATTATTCATTTTCGGCCCGCCTGGAACCGAGAGGTGCATCTCATCCATTCTTATGGGCACCTATCCCTTCCAGATATGCATCAAAGAGATAGATGAAAACTTCTGCCTGAAGAACGAGAAGTTCAAGATTTCTGCCTTCAAAACAAGTCACAACGTGCGTGGCATAGGGTACATATTCCAGGAGAACGATTCCTGGAATTTCAACAAGGAGAAGGCTGATAAATTGGGCATAAAAGGTGCAATGTTCAGAAAGCTGGAGAGAGAGGGGGAGATAGCTATAGGCAAAAAGAAGGTGAAGCTGAAGGATGTTACAAAGCCGAAGAGGGGAGTGAAGCTTGTCTATACTGGGGACACCGTGCCATGCCAGGAAGTTCTGCTGGCAAGCAAAGGGGCGGACCTGCTGATCCATGACGGGACATTCTCCGATCAGCACAGGGAAGATGCAGCGAATAAGATGCATTCCACAGTTTCCCAAGCTGCGGAACTAGCCAAGAAGGCCAAGGTGAAAAACTTGGTGCTGGTGCACATGAGCAACAGATACAAAGATACATCTTCCCTTGAGAAAGAGGCAAAGAAAATATTCAAAAAATCACAAATGGCATTTGACGGAATGGAGATATCCCTATGAGGTTATTCTATGAACAGAGACATCCACTCCAAAATCCTGAATAAACTGGCCTTCCTTGAGGCGAACAGGGAGAAAATTGTAAACAACCCCGATGAGTTCGAGAGAGTTGATGGAGAAATAACAGCTTTGAAATACACGGCAGAGAATAAGCCAAAAACAGAATTCGTGAGAGGGCTCATGCTCGGATACCAGAAAGCCCTTGAGCTAATAGAAAATAAAAAAATAAAATAAAAAAAAGAAGATTCTAGGCGTTCTTCATCTTCGCCTTTGCTACGTATCCGCCTTTATCAAGATAATACATGTATCCGCGTTCCTTGCTTATCTTCTCGTTACCAACTTTCTTCTTCCTCCCACCAGTCTTGTGCTTCATGGGAGCGGCCCATACGTAGCCATCCTTACCGACGAAGTAGAGGTAACCCTCTTCTCTATCTATTTTTTCCTTACCTATTCTCTGGCCCATCAGCTCACCTCGTATTTTTTATCTGTAGCTTGAAGCTACGAGAGAGTTATCGTCGGTGCTATTTATAAACTTATCGTCTGATACCGTCTATGAGTAGCTCTTCCTCATCCTTCTGACACTTCTGACAGCAAGCCAGAAGCAGATGAAACTCAGCAATGCAAGGAGGAGCATACCAATAGCAATTCCCTCGTCTGGATAATTGGAAGCAGTTCTCGCTATCAATATGGTCGGCAGATAAGCGGATGCGGAGGAGCTCGGCAGCAGTATGGAGAGCACCAGCGCCATTCCCGAAAGGGAAGAAAGCACATTTGCCTCCTGCATGCTCCTGGCAATTGATGAAATAATGACGCTCAGCGAGACCAGAAGCAGGGAGAGGAATACCTCGGCAAGCACGAGCAGCAGCGGGTTGTACACCGGTATCTTCTGCGCCACTATCGCTATCCACGCCGCCCCGCAGATTGTCGATGACAGAACGTAAGGAATGGTTTTTGAGAATGCAAGGTCGAAATCAGAGATTGGTGAAACCAGAAGCAGCTCAATAGTTCTCTTTTTCCTCTCGCTGAGTATATTCTGGATTGACAGGGATAACCCGACCATGGCGGGCATCACCACTGCCATAGGTATTATGAGCCCATAGCCCATCTGCACAAAATCCGTGTTTCCGCTTGCAAGCCCAACAGATGAATAGGTGAAGTTACTTTTTTCAAGCGCTTCATCAAAAGAGACTGCTTTCGAGACAGAGCTTATCTTGGCTATCGCGAAACCCGAGAATATGTTGCTGGGATCGGTCTTTATCTCCCCAGAGCTCGTGTTTATCACCGCGTTAACCCTCTCAATTGTAGACTCATTAGCTAGGACAACCCTCACACCGGATTCCTCAAGCCTGTTTATGAGGGCGCTGTCATTGGTGTCAACAGATATTGTTATCTTCAGGTTGGGCGAGTGCATCACCTGGCTGTAGGTGTCGTTGAGAAAGAGCAGCATTGAAATTGTTATGAACTGGATTAGCACGCTACCTATAAATGCCCTGTCCCGGATGATTTCCCCGAACTCCTTGTCAAACAACTTCACAAGCTCACCTGAACTGCCACACCAGGTACATGTTGTACGCCATATGCAGGATTATTGCAATGAGCAATGCCAGAACGAACTGTTTCTTTGCGTAGCCCGCACCCACAATGCCACTGCTCACCGAGTGGACCAGGATTGGAACCACTCTGACCAGCACCACTATCTCAATCACAGGGGCAAGAAGCAGGCTTTCGCTTACGCCAAAAGCCAGCCCAATCAAACCGCCAAGAATGGCTCCCTCCTTCAGTTTCTTCGGCTTGAGCACGTGTATGGCAACCGCTTTCAGCAGTTCCTCAATTGCAGTAAGCGACAGCAGAAGTATGAAGACGCTCGGGCCGATTATGAAGAACACCAGCCCAATCGCAACGAGCTCAACTGGCATTGTAACCGAGAATGCTACGAAGCCCATCGCAAATGCAGCTTTTCTCTTGCTTTTCAATATCTCCAGCATTCCCTCATAGAGCTGGACTAAACCTGGTTTTATGGAAAAAGCGAATGCCTCGGTTGAGAATGCCGACAGGGTCAGCAGGAAGGCTGTTGCGGTTATTATGTATATCACGAGCATGAGGTTGAACGGGAATGGGGTGGATTCACCTGAGACCTGCTCAGCTATATACGTTGCAGGTGACAGTTTTGCCGCAATCTCGGTTGCGGGGAATACCTTCAGGATTGCAATTGAGAAGAACATCGTTATTATTATAGTGGACGAGATGCTTGAAGCCAGCGTTGCCTCATTGGGGTTTGATGCAATTGAGGAAACAAGTGCGTTCATGGTTATTATGAGCAGAGCCATGCTGCTCAGGACTATATACACACCCAATGGATTGCTGAAATTCAAACCGAAGAACTGCACCAGATACATCCACAATGCTCCGAGCACCATTGCAAATATGAGGTTGGTCAATATCTTGGATGCCAGAATCTCAAACCTGCTTGCAGGTGTTGCGAACAGCACCTCAACTACCTTATTATCTCTCTCGTAGGCTATGCTCTGTATTACGGGCAGGGACCAGATGAAGAGCGGCGTTAACATGAGGAAAGGCGCCAGCAGGCTTCTGAGGAGCCCCTCAAGACCTAAATCTGACTTGAGGTTGAATGAAGACTTCACATCTTTCCTAAGAAACTTGTCCACTGCGTCTTTAACTGCGGACTCGGCAAGGTTCGAGAGCGGAATCCCTCTTCCAATGAAGCTTCCGCCGCTTGAATTCACTATGAAAACTCCATGTACCTTCCCCTCATTCAGCAGCCTCATTGCGGTTGCTTCATCAGTGCTCACAACTTCCACCATGCTGTTCTTTTCAAGCTCGGAGACGATTGGATGCTCTCCAACAACGGCAATCTTCACCATGCCTGCAGAAATCGGCAGGGCAGAAAGAAGGTTTCCCTCCTTGAAACTGCTCACGGCATTCATCAGAAGCGGAATTGTCACGAGTGAGATGAGCATGCCAACTGCTATGCTAAGAAGGAATCTCCTGTCCGAAACTATCGTCCTCAGCCCCCACCACACCATTGTGCCTAGGCCCATTCTCCCCCCTTTGTAACTGCAACGAAAACATCATCAAGAGAAGGTTCAAGGGTTTTCACAGACAGAATAGTTGCATTGAGTTTCTTTGATGCCGAATGCACTTTCGCCACTGTGCTGTTAAGGCCTTTCACCCGCACTATAATCCTGCGCCCGTCAACTTCCCCCCCAATTTCGTCCGCAAGCTTCTTCGTGAGTGCATCCTCCTTTATTACAACAGTCAGGTATCTCTGCTTAGCAACCTTGGCTTTGAGCTCCTCTGGCTTTCCAATGGCGGCTATTCTCCCCTTGTTTATAACTGCAAGCTTGTCACACAGAAAATCAGCTTCATCCATATAGTGGGTGCATACCAGTATCGTCTTACCGCCCTTCCTCATTTCCTTGACCCTTTCCCTCACATCCCTTGATGATGCGGGGTCGAGCCCCATGGTGGGTTCATCAAGTATGAGCACCGGCGGGTCGTGTATGAGGGCTCTTGCAAGCGATATCCTGTGCTTCATTCCCTTTGAATACTCCCCTATCTTCCTCTTGGCATGCTCGCTCAACCCAACAAACTCAAGCAGCTCTGGAATCCTCTGCCTGCCATTTCCGTATACATCCGCGAAGAAGGTGAGGAACTCCTCAGCAGTCATGTAATCATACACCCTGGGCTCCTCGGGCAGATATCCAACAATTGAACGCACTTTCTGGGAGTCTTTCACGATGTCCAAGCCCATTATGGCGGCAGTTCCTGATGTGGGGGCGAGTATGGTGCACAGCATCTTTACAAGCGTGCTTTTCCCTGCCCCGTTCGGCCCGACAACCCCGAGTATCTCCCCTGCTTTGACGCTGATGCTGACTCGGTCAACCGCCGTAAACTCGCCGAATTTCTTAGTCAGCTCAAAAGTCTCTATCACAAATAGATATTGCAGCCTAAGTTATAAATTCACTGCGCTTGATCTGGTTCCGTCCTCATCCTGCTTCCTTGAGGTGTCTCTCTCCTCAAGCTCCTAATCAGTTCCAGCGCCTTCTTGAGCTGTCCTGCGTCTATATCCTTCATAGTTATCTCAAAATCTGTCTTTGCGCTTGCAGTATCAAACTGAAGGTTTGCGAAGCCGAAGATTATGCCGAGAAAAGACCGGTCCACCTTCATGTTGGTTATTTCACTTATTGGGACAAGATTCTCATCAGGTGCAAAAACCCCAAATCTCCACACCACATCGGAATCCGTTATCTCATAAGTAGTGTACATCCTCCTGTAGAACTGCTGGATTATCATGAACACAAAAAGAAGAATGAAGAGAGCTGCAATGAGCAATATCAGATAGCTGTAATCTGCATATATAGCCGCAAGCACTGCGGAGATTATCACTACAACAACCGCAGCAACAATTGTAAGAATTATATACGGTTCTATCTTTGGTTTTATAGTCATCAGGACTTCCATGAAACCATTTCTCTTGCAGGATTTAAATTTATGCATTTACAAACTCAGCAAGCCTCTTCAGCGCACCGTACTTTTTCCATCCCATCGCAGTTATACATCCTCAATTCCTTTAGAAGTCACTTTGAATATTGCCTCTCCCTCCGGCATTGAAGGGCTGTCAACAAGCCTCGCAATCCTTTTCTCCTCCTTCCCCTTCCTGAAGTATAAGCGGTAGACAGCTGCGTGAGCGAGCACATGCCCGCCTATTGGGGTTGTAGGGTCGCCAAATAGAATTGCGGGGTTATCCATGACTTGGTTCGTAATATAAACCGCAAGGTTGAACCTGTCTGCAAGCTTCTGCAACGCATGTACATGCTTGTTCAGCTTCTGCTGCCTCTCGCTAAGAGCCCCCCTCCCAATGAAGTCCGTCCTGAACATGGAGGTAAGGGAATCTACTACTAGTAGCTTTATGTTGTTCTTCTCTATAACCTCATCCGCCTTATCAACAAGAATCATCTGGTGGTCTGTGTTTACCGCCCTGGCAACATGGATGTTCTTCAGAATTTCATCAGCGTTGAGTCCCCTTGACTCTGCAATCTGCTTCACTCTCTCAGGTCTAAAAGTTGACTCCGCATCAATGAAGAGGCACGCCCCCTCCAAACCACCTTTGTCCTTCGGCAGCTGGACATTAACCGCAAGCTGGAAGCCGAGTTGGGTTTTTCCCGAACTGAATTTCCCGAAAGCCTCGGTTATTGCCTGAGTCTCAACCCCTCCCCCTATGAGGTTGTCCAATTCCTTGGAGCCAGTGGTTATCTTTCCTATTATCTTTCTTCTCTCAAGAACCTTGTCTGCAGTCTCATAACCCATCTCCAGCGCATCCCTTGCTGCCCCTATAGTTTTCTTCGCGGTCTCAACTCCTATCTCTGCAACCTCCTGCAATTCGTAAGGGGATGATGCAGCTATCTTCTCAAGCGAGTCGTAACCTGCTTTCCTCAGCTTCTCCGCAGTTGCCTCCCCCACTCCGGGCAGGTCTTCGAGATTTTTGACTTTCTTCTCTTCCTTTGCCATAACAACACCTCATACCCCATTATAAAAACCATTATCGAGCCTGAATTTTGGAAGAGTCTTTTTGATTCTACCGTAGAAAGAAACGAACTCCTCCGCCTCCCTCCTCACATACTCCGATATTTTTTCGTATTCTTCATTTAAATACCACGCTGGAACATTCGCCCCATCACTTGGCTTGTTGCAGAATTTGTCAAGCCCGCTTCCAGCAAACTTGAACCCGTTCATCCCAAGGCAGATATCCTTCAGGTCTATCCTGGGGAGCTGGCTGAACAGGAACCATCCATCATACATTACCCCATACTTCGCAGCCCGTGCCTTCAGCATTCCCAGGTCAAAGGTTAGATTCTGCCCGACTGGAATGAACTGCCATACCTTCTTTGGGTTGAGGAGTTTTGAGAATCCTCTTATCATCTCCTCCTCCCCGATCTCCCAC
>JAPLWT010000027.1 GCA_026396455.1 Microcaldota archaeon
TCTATGACCGGGTGCTCAACGAGAAGCTGAAGAAGTATGTTACTTCATTCGTCATATGTAAGGAGTGCAAGAAGGCAGATACTAAGATAATTGGTGTTGAGAGGGGAACGAGGGCTATAGTTTGTGAGGCTTGTGGAGCCCGGTCTCCAGTGAGGGCTTGATATGGTAGAGGAAGAACAGGAAGTTATTGGAAGGTTGAGATTACCAAGGAAGGGAGAAGTGCTGGGGGTAGTAATTAGCATGATGGGCGCAAGCAGACTTCTGGTCGACTGTATAGACGAAAAGGAGAGGATGTGCAGGATTCCTGGCAAGATAAAGAGGAGGATATGGGTGAAGGACGGGGATGTTGTGCTCATCAAGCCCTGGGTAGTCGAAAGCGATAAGAAAGGGGATTTGGTTTGGAGGTATACCAGGCTGCAGGCAGACTGTCTCAGAAGAGCGGGTCATATGAAGTGAGAGCATGGCGAGGAAGCTCTCAACAAGGAAAAGGCCCAAGAGGGAGGATAAACAGTTAAAGGAAAAGAAGAAGATTGAGTCAGAGGTTTTTGACAGGTATTCGATGCTCATTCTGGGGGGGTTTTTGAACAAGAAGGTGATAAGGAGCGTAGACTACCCCATAGCCAGCGGGAAGGAGGCGATTGTCTTCAGGGCAACCGCAGGTGAGAAATTCAAGGGCGAGGGGGAGCACATAGCAATCAAGATATACAAGATTGAGACGAGCAATTTTTCGAGGATGCAGTCATATATAAGGGGAGACCCGCGCTTCCTCAGTGTGGGGGGAGTCAAAAGGGGAATTATTTTTGCCTGGTGTAGGAAGGAGTTCAGGAATCTTCAGATATGCAAGGATGCAGAAGTGCCTGCCCCAATTCCGTATTTTTTCAAGGACAATGTACTGCTCATGCAGTTCCTTGGTGAGGAGGGAATTCCGGATTCCCTGCTTGTTGATGTGGGAAGCGACAACCCAGAGAAAGACTGCAACACCCTGCTTGGCTATGTAAGGAAGTTGTACGGCAAGGGGTTCGTTCATGCGGATATAAGTGAGTTCAACATACTGATGCATGGAGATGTTCCTTACCTGATAGACATAGGGCAGGGAGTTCTCTTGGACCATCCCAAAGCAGAGGAATTCATGAGGAGAGATGTTGAGAATATATTGAGGTATTTCAGGAAGTATGGAATTGAGAAGAACGCAGAGGAAGTTATCAGGTGGGTGAAGTCGGCATAGTTATTTATAGCCGAATTCTCCGATGAGGGGTACAAAAACAACCGGCATAAGATTTGAGGTTTCCACTTTTCTTCCAACTTTCACAACAAGCTCCAAGTCCTGGAACATTCTGGAGCCCACGGGTATGAGCAGCTTTCCGCCATCCGCAAGCTGGTCTATCAGAGGCTGGGGAATTGAGGGAGATGCTGCTGTGACAATTATTCTTTCGTAGGGAGCTTCTCGGGGATACCCTTTCGTGCCATCGCCCTCAATGAATTTTATATTTGTCAGACCCAGCTTCTCGACATTGCCTTTCGCAAGCGCTATGAGCTCTGGGATCCTTTCGACTGTATAGATGCATCCGGAATCGCCTGCCAGCACAGACAGAATCGCAGCTTGGTAGCCGCTTCCTGAGCCTATCTCCAGCATCTTCATCCCATCCCGGACATCAAGTGATTTGCTCATGAACGCAACTATGCTCGGGGCAGAGATGGTCTGCCCAAGCCCTATGGGCAGGGGGGTATCTGAGTAAGAAGCCTTTGCGTAATCGGGATGGACAAACAGCTCTCTTGGCACCTTTTTCATTGCCTCGGCTACCCCGTCATCCGCATAACCCTGCTGTAAAAGAAGCTCAACCATCTCCTCATTTCCACCCATGGTAGTTTTGTGAAATTATGTGGATTAATAGCTTTGCCCAAACAGCTAAAAAATGCCTTTTTTGATAGAATTACCGACGTAAAACTAATAAGAAGTTTTTTATATTCTCTCATTCAAATAATACTAGTGAATAACAATGCAGGTAGTGAAAATTCCCAGCGAGAGAGTGCCGGTGATAATAGGGAAGAAGGGTGAAGTGAAGAGGGACATAGAGAGAAGGGGAAAAGTGAAGCTGGATATAGATCACGAGGGAGAGGTGGAGATAAGCAGCGAGAACAGCATAGATGAGTGGAAGGCTGCGGATGTTGTGAAGGCTATAGGCAGAGGTTTCGGCCCTAACAGGGCTTTCGAGCTCTTCAACGACGAATTCTCCCTGAAAATCATTGACTTGAAGCAGATATTCGACAGTGACAAGGATATAACAAGATACAAAGGGAGAGTTATAGGACACGCTGGAAAGGCGAAGAGGGTGATTGAGGTGACCAGCGGCGCTGACCTGTGCATATATGGCAACACCATAAGCATAATTGGCAGGCTGGATGCGCTGGGCCTTGCTGAGAGTGCAGTGAACAAACTGCTTGAAGGTTCAAGCCATGCCAAGGTTTATGCAATGCTCGAGAAGGGAAGAAGAAAGATGAGGGAGGAGAAGTTATGGGAGGAGAGATGATGGAGGAAGAAAAAGAATCAGAAAAGGAAGTAAACGGAAGCGAGATTTTCAAGGAGTTCAAGGAGTATTCAGTAGTCGAATTCTTCAAGAAGAACAGGCAGATGCTGGGCTTCGCCGGCAAGGTGAGGTCCCTCACAACCATAATCCACGAGTACTGCACCAACGCGCTTGATGCCTGCGAAGAGGCGCACATACTCCCAGAGATAACGGTGAAGGTTGATGAGTTGCCTGACGAGCATGTTAAAGTCACGATCCAGGATAACGGACCAGGAATTCCTCCGAGCCACTTGGGAAAAGCAATGGGCATGATGCTCGCGGGCACCAAGTTCCACAGGTACATGCAGCAGAGGGGGCAGCAGGGTATCGGGGGGGCAGGCTGCACACTATTTTCGCAGATAACAACTGGGAAGCCCACTAGAATGCGCTCGGGTTTAGGTGATGGAAAGGTGTATGAGTGCGACATGAAGATTGATGTTAAGAACAACCAGCCAGTGATAACAAACCAGGTTGAATTCATGGGGAATTTCAGGGGTTTGAGAGTTGAAGTGGAGTTTGCAGAAGTGAAGTATGACAAGAGCGAGCATGGAGTTTACGAGTATCTCAAGAGAACTGCCATGGCAAACCCGCACGCGCAGATAACTTTGACAGAGCCCACTGGCGAGAAGCACGTATTCCAGAGGGCTTCTGATAAGATTCCT
>JAPLWT010000032.1 GCA_026396455.1 Microcaldota archaeon
AGGAGTTGTTCAGCACTATGCAGGTCATCCGCAGTGCAGGTTTCCAAACTGTAATAGCAAGTACTAGGATGGGGCAGGCAACTGGGATGCTCGGCGGCAAAGTAACCCCTGACATCCTGGTTTCAGAAGCGAATGTGAAAGATTATAGGGCAGTTGTTTTCATAGGGGGGCAGGGGGTGGAGACGAATAACCTGCCAGAAAATCCGGATGTTGTAAAGCTGGCGAGGGATGCAAACACCTCTGGAAAAATCATAGGCGCAATATGCATAGCACCTAGAATACTCGCAAGTGCCGGAGTGGTGAAGGGAAAGAGAGTGACAGCATTTGATGATAACACTACTATATCCGATCTAAAGCGTGCAGGAGCAGTGTATACCGGAAATCCGCTTGAGAAGGACGGCATGCTGATAACAGCCGATGGACCGTCATCGGCCGTAAAATTCGGAGAGGAGATAGTCAGAGCTCTGGGGGGATAAAAATGAGCGAATATATGAGTGGTTTTAACTTGCTTGTGGGAGTATCCACAGTAATATTTGCGCTAGGATTGGCACTGATATCCTTCTTGGCTTACAAGAAGAACAGGAGGAGGATTATACTCTTTGTCTGTCTTGCGTTTGTCGCCTACTTTGCTAGGAGTCTGATAAACCTCGGTAGCGCCGGGAGTTCAATACTAGCGCTTTCTCTCTCGAACATCTTGGACTTCCTAACCTTGGCCCTGATATTCTCAGCGGTGGTGAAGGAGTGATTTGAAATGAGGGTCCAGGGGCTGGAACAGCGCCAGCAGATATACGAGCACATCCTGCGTTTCCCGGGAAGCCATTTCAGGGAGATACAGCGAGATCTAAAACTGCCAGTGGGCACGCTGCAGTACCATCTCGCCAATCTTCGCAGGGATGAGCTGATAATTCAGAAGAAGGATGGGGAGTACGTGAGGTATTATGCCATAGGACTTTTCACAGATAGAGAGAAGAAGCTGCTCTCGCTGCTGAGGCAGAGCCAAATACGCCACATTGCCGTCCTGCTTCTTACAAACGAAGAGCTCAACCATAAGAGAATAGTGGCAGAGCTCCAGCTATCTCCTGCTACTACCTCGTGGTATCTTGACAAGATGCTTGAGTCAAAGCTCGTTAAGAAAAAAAGGAAAGGAAAAGAGGTGATCTACTCCGTAGCACGGCCAGATGAGATCGCGAAAGTGCTGATCACCTATCGCTCGAGCTTCCTTGATGATATAGTTGATAGGTTCATAGAGATATGGGAGAGATAACCATGGATTTCGGCGAGTTCATCAAAAATTACTTCATCAATCCAGTCAACGACAGGAGCGGCTATAATATCATCAATACAGTCATCTACGCCCTGATAGCCCTTTTCTTCGCATTCATCTTCTTCAAAATACTGAAAAAGGAGAAAGTGAAAATAGACAAAAAGTTTGTGCTTTGCGTCATTTCATTCGTCATATTGGGCTCAACGGTCCGAGTAGTGACAGATGCAACTGGGGATGTTGCAGCAGGCCTGCCAAACCACTTCCTTGCGAACAGCTCCTATCTTCTTGGGCTGTATGGGGTGGTAGGAAGCTTGCACCTGTACGATTACGGGTTTCTGACCACAACTCCAGGCATATACGTAATAATAGGCTCCCTGACTTTCCTCTCAATCCTGCTTTTCAACAGGATGAAAAAAATGGAGTTGCTTCCAAAACTTGTTGCTGTGCTCATCCTGCTGCATCTTGTATTACTACTCCCCCTCATGAAAAACTGGTCATACCTCCTGTTGGTTATTGCGCTGGCAGCCGTGGGAACGTTGGTGGGTAGGTTAATACTGCAGAAAATGAAACTGGAACCTGCCATCACGCAGCAGATAGTGATATTGTCGCATTCGCTTGACGGTGCTGCGTCCTATGTGGCGATAGACCTTTTCAGCGGAAAATATTTTGAGCAGCATGTCCTGAGCAATGCTTTGGGAGTGTTTTTTGGGAGTATGTTCGCATTCTACGTAATAAAAGTACTGTTCTCAACCCTTGCGGTGTATCTGGTTGAGAGTTCCAACGATGCCAGAGAGGATAAAAACTACGTTCTCCTGCTTCTGATAATATTCGGTCTGGCACCTGGTGTCAGGGATTTACTAAGGCTTCTGGCAGGTGTTTAAGTGTATCTTGTATTTGTTGGAATGGGGATATGGAACGAGAAGGATATCAGCATGAGAGGGCTTGAGGAGCTTAGGAACTGCGATGTGGTTTTTGCTGAGGGATACACCGGAAGGATGCAGGAAGGCTCCCTGAAGCGCCTCGAGGCGCTTATTGGCAAGAAGATAATTATTCTCCCCAGAGAAGAAGTGGAGGAAGAGAAGAGAATACTGAATGAAGCCGTTTCAAAGAAGGTCGCCCTACTAGTCCCTGGAGATCCGATGATTTCGACAACGCATATTTCGCTCAAACTTTCTGCAGAAAAAATGGGCATGGAGACAAAGGTCGTGCATTCCTCCTCGATAATCACCGCCGCAATTGGAGAGTGCGGTCTGCAGGTATACAAGCTTGGCAAACCCTGCACGCTTGCAATCTGGAGCAAAGGGTACGAGCCAACAAGTAGCTATGACGTCATTGTGGATAATATTGAGAGAGGCTTGCATTCCGTAGTCTTTCTTGATCTGAAGGGGAGATGCATGGAAGCATCTGAAGCCATTGAGCAGCTGCTAAGAATTGACAAAAGCAGGCAGAGGCTTAAGGGGTTGAGTGCAGTTGTGCTCAGCAGGGTAGGCAGCAAGGAGCAGAAGATAACTTACGGAAAGGCAGACGCACTTTTGAAGGCAAACCTCGGCAAAGCCCCGTTTATATTGGTCATACCTGGCAAACTGCACTTCGTGGAGGAGGAAGCCCTCCAGCGCTTCGCGATATAATGTTTAAATAACTCAGCTGCGTTATCCTCTTTATGAAGTTGCAAGTACTTTTCCTATCAGCTCTTTTGCTCGGTTGCTGCGGGTTGATGGATATGCACTATATATGCGGGCAGGCTTCAGACCCGAATGTTAAGGACAAGTGCATGTCCTCTCTTGCGCTTTCGGACAGGAATGTCACAGAATGCGGAGAAGTTGGGAATGCTACGATGAGGGAGTACTGCATAATGAGGGTAGCAATCGTAACGCTGGATGCTTCCAAATGTGTGCAAATGCAAACTTCTCTGGTGGACCAGTGCGCAAATGTTGTGGAGAGGATACAGCAGAACAACTCCTTTGCCTGCGTGGGCATTGCCGATAATGAGACCATGGAAGTCTGCAGGATAAGGGCGGGTTAGCATGCAGTTTTCGATATCTACAAAAAAGAGAATAGAACTCGTCGACATAACCGAGCAGGTCGAGTATGCAGTAGAGAGGAGCGGAGCAAAGACGGGCATATGTAATGTGTATGCCCCGCATGCTACTGCTGCGATAGTGATAAATGAGTTTGAGCCGAACCTACAAAAAGACTTTGAGAAAGTTTTTGAGGCAATACTGCCGCGTGCTGATTACATGCACGACCATATCGACAACAATGCATCTGCGCATCTGCTCAGCGGGCTTTTCGGTTGCGGCAGGACTATACCTATAGAAGAGGGGAAGCTGGCACTGGGAACCTGGCAGAGAATAATTTTCTGCGAGTTTGACGGCCCAAGGCCCCTGCGGAACATTCTTGTAACAATACTGAAATCTGAGTGATAATATGAGAATACGAAGCGCTGTTGTTGTACCGAACCCCAAGAAGCAGCGAGCCGTGAGGCTGAAATCAAAGGTGGAGAGCTTCCTTGAGCAGCATGGAGTGAAGGTGAAGCAAGGAGGCGACATACTCATCACCATAGGCGGTGATGGGACAATGTTGTATAACAAAAAGAAGCACAGCCAGCCCATCTTTGGGATAGGGAGCGACAGGAGTTTTATCTGCCAGTCGAACTTCAAGAACTGGAGAAGCGTTCTCTCAAAAGTTTTGCGCAGGTGCAGGATTGAATGGAGGAGCATGCTCAGATGCAGAATCTCTGGGAGAACCCATGAGGATGCCCTGAACGAGATATGCATCATGGGCAGGGACCACAGAGTTATTGGAATCTCCCTCTCTTTCCTGGGCAGGCGAAAGATTTTCAGGGCAGACGGGGTGCTTTTCTCAACCCCTACCGGCTCGACAGCATATGCCTATTCCGCCGGTGCCCCCAAGCTCAATCCACTGGCGGAGAAGTACGAGATTGTTCCCGTGGCTTCCTACATGAGGGAGTTCAAACCTGTGGTAGTCTCGGATTCAACTGAATGCGAAGTCAAGGTGCTTGCAGGAA
This sequence comes from Microcaldota archaeon, assembly GCA_026396455.1. Taxonomy (GTDB): domain Archaea; phylum Micrarchaeota; class Micrarchaeia; order Burarchaeales; family Fermentimicrarchaeaceae; genus Fermentimicrarchaeum. The sequence goes on from JAPLWT010000032.1 coordinate 4,293, forward strand.
ATGCCGATTTGATGATAGACGGCCAGTTCATCCACCATGTCAAGCTGAACTCAAAAATCAAGGTTTTCAAGAGCAAGAGGAAACTGGGGCTTCTCAAGCCGAAAGCTTGATTGTCGCAGTTGCACCTAACCTTCTCTGCGGGCTTTTTATACTAGGTATGCGGTAAGAGTAGCGATGGACCCAATTTTCATAGAGATTATAACTTCTCCTAACTGTCCGCATTCCCCCCGGGCATTAAAACTTGCGAGGAAGCTCGTCTCAAAGTTCAAATTTCCCGTCATACTGCAGGAGTGCAGCATAGTGACTGAGGAGGGCCAGGCCAAGGCGTATGAATTCAATGTTGAGTCAACTCCCGCAATACTGATAAACGGCAGAGTAACTTTTGTTGGGGTCCCAACTGCGAATGAACTGATGGATGCTGTGATGCAGGTAAAATCCAAAGAGGATTACCGGAATACTTATTTCTTCTGAATCAATCTATTTTTTTCTGCATCCCTATCCTTACAGAGAAGCACGACCCTGCTGTCAGCCCTCTCATCTGAAATAATATATCCTGTCTCTTTTGCAAGGTTCTCGGCAAATTCCTTTATGTCCTCATGGCTTGGCATGTCGGAAAGTTCAAGCCCTCGGTTATACCTTGAACCACCAACAAAAACAAAACTCTTGGGTTCCACATAATCCGGCTCTGCCTTGAGAATGAGCTTTGCGTATCCTTCTGGCTTGAGCATGTTCAGCTTTCTTACGAGAGTAAGCCTCAGCACCCTCCTAGTTTTGAGGGATTTGAAAAGCTCAAGGGTCCTGTTAACCCCCTCCCAAGCCCCCCTTATCTTTGGTCTGCACGTTTTCAGGTATACCTCTTCATCAGGGGCCTCCAGAGACATGTAGAGTTGTGTCGGGAGGGTTTTCAATCCTTCTATCTTTTCAGGCAGAGTTCCATTTGTAACGATAAACGTGCTCATCCCACTTTTATGGCATAGCTCCATGAACTCGGAGAGGAAAGGGTAGAGCGTGACTTCGCCAACAAGGCTTATGGCAACATGCGCAGGTTTGTTTGCTTCCTGCCATCTCTCCATATTAACGCTGGGGTTCCCCTTGTAGCCGGAAACTATCCTCTTCTGCTCCCTCAGAAACCCTTCCAGCAGAGTTTCGGGGGAATCCCATTCCGGGGTGCTCGTCTCATCCCACGCCAGCCCCAAATCTTCAGGAGATGTCCTCCAGCAGAACCGGCACGCCAGGTTGCAGCTTATCATAGTGGAGCACTGTATGCACCTCCAGCTATGTATTCCATAGAATGTGTGCTTGTAGCAGGTTCTCTTGCCAAGTATGCTCTCCCTCAGCCATTTGCAGCTCTTCACTGCCGAATGCTCCCCGACAATATGATACTGCTGCTTGCTTAGATGGGATGCAAGAGCTTGCGGAATGTATGGCATTGTAACACCATTGTGACATCCTACACATTTACGTGTTTTTTTTTTCAGCCCCTGTTTCATGGCGTATAGTTCCTGCTTCATTGACGTTGCTGTTGCAACATCTCTTTCCTTCTGCAAGGAATTGCAGGCGTTACTTCCGCTGTGCCCCAGCGTAGTGCTATCATCTACTGAAAGAGGGTATTTAAATGACACGGAGGGGTAACTTTCCAACAACTATTTTAGTAAGTTATCAATCCAGCTGTCCTAAGGAACTTATTGTTAAATATATACGTGCATATTTATATTTAGTGAATAGAATGGGAATCAGAATAGAACTAAACAAACCGAGCAAGGAGCTCACAGTCAGTGAACCGGAGTCTGTCAGCTCATTGCAGAATGGGCATTACGGAGTGATGAGGAAGGGAGTGATACACCTATCTCTAGAAGAGGCTCTTTACCTGATGGATATACGGAATGCAAAATGTTATGATGAGCATTCCAACGAGCTGCTTTTCAATGATTTGGCCTACCTTTTATACTCAAAGAAGCTCATGGCGAGGTACTTCACTTATAAGGACTGGAGGGACAGGGGGCTGATGGTGAGGGAGATAGAAGAAGCCAAGGGCAACTATGGAAAAAATCCTGTTAAAAAATATCCTTCCGGCAAATTCAACCCCCCGAAGTGCAGCATAGAAGGGCTTTTCTTTCAGGACGATATGGTGACGATAATAGATGACGAAGTGGTGGGCAAAGAGCTATACGAGAACTACTGGCTGGGCCAGTTCGGGAGCTATAAGGCTGAGCAGAGAGGCAAGCTCTCCAAGCTGGACATATACGAGACTATTTTTATGTTGAGGCACTGCGGTCTGCACCTGAAGAACTCCAGCGAAAGAAAGATTCTGGCATACACCAAAAAGAGAAGAGCTGATTTCAGGTACATGTACGAAGTTTACGATGATTGGAGGCTGAGGGGCTTCATACTCAAGACGGGCTTCAAGTTCGGAACCCACTTCAGGGTGTACTTTCCAAAGGCATCGCCAACCAAGACTGGTGACGAGTGGGTTCATTCCAAACATGTAATACACATATTCCCCAGGAGCAGCAAGATGATAATTTCCGAGTGGGCCAGGGCAATAAGGGTCGCCCACAGCGTGAGGAAGACTTTCATACTCGCAATTCCAGGTGCCAAAAGGAAGGCAAAAGCAAAGTTGGATTTCCTCCTTTACCACAGGAAGAACGGCGGGGTGGAGGTACCTGGAAAGGATGACCCGAGCTTTGCCATGCTCTCCCTAAGCGAGGAGGAGCAGATTGGCGGTGCTGAGCTGGCTGAGGCAATTGACGCTGCCAAACGAATAGGTTTAGACCTTATCCTTGCTATAAGCGACAGGGAAACCTCTGTCACCTACTACCGGGTGAGGAGAATAGAGCTCCCTGGAAGCAAATACGAGTATTATGAGATAGAGTGGGAGCAGCCCTAAACTGTATGAATTATGCGCAAAGCTGGTTTGTATGGCAGGAAAACTAATCTGTCTGGAGGGAATTGACGGTGCGGGCAAGGAGACGCAGCTCAAGCTTATTCTGAAAATGCTGAAAGGGAAGAGGGTGAGCGTGTGCAAGTACCCGGATGCGGATAGCACTTTTGGGAAAATCATTGACGCGTTCCTGAAAAAGAGGATAGAGCTGGACCCGCTCTCCCAGTTCTTCATCTACATGCTGGACATAGCAAAGGACCAGGGGGAGATAGCGAGGAAGCTGGAGAGTGGCGAGATCGTCATACTGAACAGGTATGCGTATTCAACAATTGCCTACCAGTGCAGCAAGGGAATTCCGTTTGGGAAAGGAGTGGAGATGATTGAGTCGATGAATTTTGTGAAGCCGGATTTGGTTGTGCTGCTCGATATTCTGCCTGAAATTTCAATGGAGAGGAAGAGCAGGCAGAAGAAGATGGATAGGCACGAGGAGGATGCAAAACTTCTCAGAAAAGTCAGGGAGAATTACCTGAAGTTGCACGACATGAAGTTCCTTGCGAATAAATGGGTGAAGGTTGATGCAGAAGGAAAGCCTGGGGAGGTATTCGAGATAGTGAAGGGTTTTATAGGTCAGCTGCTTAAAGAATAGTCCGCGCTCCAGTCGTCTAGTCCGGTCAAGGATCCCGGCCTTTCGAGCTTATTGCAAGGAGAGCCGGCGACCCGGGTTCAAATCCCGGCTGGAGCAGTCCTGGAAATACTAGTGAAGATTATATAATTCCAGCGCCAAAAATACTCTCATGAGGGAACAGCTTGTACAAGAGGTAGCGGAAGTGCTTCTCAACTGCAACTACCTCTCCGTGTTCTGCACGAGAATACACAGCTGCTTTGATATGCTTGCGAAGAGGGAGAGAGAGGCATTGCTTGTCAAGGTGCTGGAGAATGTGGATGCATTCACAAAGCAGCAGGCAGAGGATATGAGGAAAATTGCCGGCATGCTTTCCGGGAATGGTTTTATTGTTGGGGATAGGACGAATGAATACAAGCTGGAGGATGGAGTGCTGTATGAGAGACATAAGGTTCCTGCGGGCAATATTAGAACTTTCAGAGGAATTGTTGAGGGGGATGAGTTCCCGAAAATTAGGAAGTTCAGGGAGCTGCTTGTGGATATTGACGAGGCAAAGATGGCGAGGGCTAGGGAAAAGTTAAAGCTTAGCCTGGAGGAGCTTTCAAAGAGGTCTGGGATCTCAAAGGGCACGCTTTACAGGTACGAGCATGGGAGGATATACGCGAGCGAGGAGAATGCCAGAAAGATTGAGGAGATACTCGGGATGGAGCTGAGGAAGTTCATAGACCCCTTCGGGGGGAGGCAGAAATTCGTGAGCGAGGACACGCTCATCAGCATGCTGGGATTTGAGAGTGTGAAAACAAAAACTGCTCCTTTTGATATTCTGGGAAAGGAGAGGAAGCTTCTTTTCGCGGGAGAGGAGGCGGATAGGAGAACAATGACGAAGAGGGCAGAGGTGTATTCGGACATAATGGACGCGTTCGGCTCTGGCTCATGCTTCATACTCAACAGATGCAGCAAGGATAGCATAGCAGGCATACCTGTTGTGAGGAAGAACGAGATAAAGGAGATTAGCAAGGCAAGGGAGTTGATGAAGCTCATTGAGGAGAGGGGCGCTTAGGCTTCTGTTTGGATTTACTTGTTAGCCAGGTTACAAGCGCGGAGAAAAGTGCCACTAGTACCGTGCTTTCTAGTATCAAAAGATTATGTACAGCATCCCTCTTTTTTTGTGCAGGTCATGCATACTGCTTATTTTATGTGCAAAGCCTGCATGGGCTTTGCTTTAAATACCAAAAATGAGCAATTTATATGGTGATGCTTATGGCAGCTTTGAAAACAACTGAAGGGCAGCCGAAAATCTTAGGTATGGAACTTACGAAGGATTTGCGCGGCGAGTGGCATGGGGAATTGTCTGCAACTGCGAGGCGTATCTCAAGGAAGAGGGGACTTTGAACAAGCGGTGGAAGGTGCTGTTAACCAACAGGAACGAAATGAGCTACCTGGAGAGAGAGTTCGACAAGGTGAAGCTGGAGAAAGAGTTGAATGAGTTCCTGCACACGAAGCAGGGCAAGGAATGGCTGGAGACCGAGAGGTGCAGCAAGGATGAGAAACAGATGATAAGGGCGGTAAGGGGGGAGGACACATTCAAGCCCCTTATGAGAAAATAGGCAGTCAGTATAAACCTATCAAAAACAACCCGCGCATCCTCATTTGTGTGCAAAGCCGAGTGTAAGATAAGCTTTTTAAATTTATATGCATATATATACATTAAAAATGCTAGTTGCATTAAGCTAAAATTGGAGGTAGATAAGATGGTTACAGAAGCACAAATGGGAGGAGAACGTGTGCTCATCCTTCCTGAGGGAGCAAGCAGGCTTCTTGGGAGAGATGCGCAGCGGACAAACATAGCAGTCGCGTATGCGATTGGGAATGCTGTGAGGACAACCCTGGGTCCAAGGGGAATGGACAAGATGCTGGTAAGCGAAATGGGAGACATAGTGATAACCAACGACGGTGCAACAATTCTGGAAGAGATGAATGTGGAGCACCCGGCAGCGAAAATAATGGTGGAGATAGCCAAGACGCAGGACAAGGAAGTTGGCGATGGGACAACCACTGCGGTTATGCTTGGTGGAGAGCTGCTCAAGAGGGCTGGTGACTTGCTAGACCAGAACATACACGCAAGCACTGTGATAAAGGGTTACAAGGGAGCGGCAGCGTACTGCGAGAAGATGCTGAGGGATATCAGCTACAAGGTGACTCTGGAGGACACGGATACCTTGGAGAAGATTGCTTCTATTTCGATGGGCTCAAAGACTGTTGGCTTTGGGAAGGCGAAGGACAAGCTGGGAAAGCTGGTCGTGAGCGCAGTGAGGCAGGTTGCAGAGAAGAAAGATGGAAAGATTGTGATAGATGATGACTTCATAAAGGTGGAGAAGAAGGAGGGCGGAGATTTGGACGACACGCAGCTCATAAACGGCGTGCTTGTTGACAAGGAGATAGCGCACCCGGGAATGCCAAAGAAAGTGGAGAGTGCAAGAATTGCTCTTGTAGACTCTGCACTGGAGATTGAGAAGACAGAAACGGATGCAAAGATACAGATAACGTCTCCTGAGCAGATGGAATCGTTTCTTAAGCAGGAAGAGAAGATGCTGAGGGAGATGGTGGACAAAATAGTCGCAAGCGGAGCAAATGTCGTGTTCTGCCAGAAGGGAATTGATGATGTGGCGCAGCACTTCCTTGCAAAGAAGGGTATAGTTGCAGTGAGGAGGGTGAAGAAGAGCGACATGGAGAAGCTTGCAAAGGCAACCGGTGCAAAGCTTGCAACCAGCCTGGACGACCTAAGCGCGAAGGATTTGGGTTACGCGGGATTGGTTGAGGAGAGAAAGATTGCCGGCGAGCAGATGGTGTTTGTGGAGAAATGCAAAGACCCCAAGAGCGTGACAATATTCGTAAGAGCAAGCACAGAGCACGTTGTGAATGAGGGGGAGAGAGCCATAGTTGATGGAATCGGGGCAGTGAGCAGCGCCATTGAGGAGGGAGAGTACGTTGCAGGGGGAGGCAGCATAGAGATGCACATGGCAGTGGAGCTAAGGAAATACGCAACGGAGATTGGCGGAAGGGAGCAGCTGGCAATACAGGCATTCGCAGATGCGCTTGAGGTTGTTCCAAGGACTCTTGCGGAGAGCGCAGGAATGGATGCCATAGATACATTGGTTGAGCTCAGGACGAGGCACAAGAAGGCGGATGGAAGAGACATAGGAGTGGACGTGTATAACGGCAAAGTTGCGGATATGAAGAAGTTGGGAGTGATAGAGCCAACCAAGGTGAAAACTCAAGCAATCGCAAGCGCGAGCGAGGCTGCGGCAATGCTGCTGAGAATAGACGACATGATAAGTTCCAAAGGAAAAGCCCACATGGGTCCAGGAGGTCCGGGAGGGATGCCGGGCGGAATGGGCGGCGGGGACTACGAGTAGTTTCTTTCTTTTTTTTATTTTTATTTTTATCAAGCTTTATGTCAGTTCTACTGTATCCTTGATATCATTGATAAATAGATTCAACAGTCCATCATTTTTATCCCGGTTGTACAGTTCTTTGTATATCTGGTAGATTAATTTCTTGACTGAACCACCATCTATTTTTCCGTTATTATAATTTGGTAAAATCAGTATGATCATCTCGGTTGGAGAATCCTCTCCGGATAACGCAGGGAGGATGTATCTGACACCTTTCATTTCTTTAGCTCCAAGCTTCTTATAAAAATTAAGCCTTCTTCTTCGCTGTTCTTTGTTATCCCCGTAGTTTGGATTCTCAACTTCTAAAATCAGGTATTTATTCGGTTTATTTTTCCCTAATGATTTAATTAAAGTTTTGACAAATTCTGCTCCTACGCCCTGGTTTTGGTAATGCCTGTCTGTTGCCATATAGTCAAAGAGGATGAAATTGGTGTTTTTTAATGGGTACAGCAGAGACATGAAAACTGCTTTATGCCCCAATTTTCCCACGTATAGCTGAGAGCGCTCATCCTTCAGTCTTTGTTTTATTGTATCAACAGGATGTCGCTCGTTTGGTGGAAAAGATTCGGAGTATATCCTCATCGCTTCTTTAAAATCGCTATGATTTACGTCCTTAATTTCTACGAACTCGACCATAACATTTCCTTCCAAGTCACTTAGTGTACTTCAGAAGTTTCTTTGAAAGAGTTTTGTTTGACGCAATAATTGTTCTATCATGGAGCTGCCAGGGTTTTCCTTTGAAGTTTATCACATCCCCACCTGCCTCCTTTATCACAACATAGGCAGCCGCTGCATCCCAGGGTTGAATGTCATTGTGGACATAGGCTTGAAACCTGTCCAGAGCAGTATCAACCAAGCCTCGGCTTGCAGCACCCATGATGCGCACAGCGCGCGTGACAGGCAGGAGTGATTTCAGCCTTCCCACTATCTGCCTGCTCCTCTCATGCCCCAGATCCGTTGCAACTAGGCAGTTTATGAGCTTGCTCTCGCTGCCAATTCTTATCCTCCTTCCGTTTATGTAAGCGCCTTTTCCTTTCTCCGCATACATGAAGTCGTTCTGGTAGGGATCGAACACAACCCCGAGAATCAACTGCTCTTTAAAGGCAAGCCCTATGGAAACGGCGAAGTATGGGAGACCTGCAGCATAGTTGACAGTTCCGTCTACTGGGTCGATAACCCAGAGGTAGTCTGATTTTCCTTTGTGGATACCGGTCTCCTCTGCGAGTATTCCGTGCTCTGGGAATGCATGCTCAATCTCGTTTATCAGGAACTCCTCGATCTCGGTGTCGGCAACTGTGACGATGTCCTGCTTGGACTTGAAGCTCACCTTGCCGATCCTTCTGAAATGCTTTAGGGAAATTTTACCTGCGTTCTCCGCAATTTTCAGCACGAAATCCAACATGTATACACCTGAGCGGGCCCGGGGGGATTTGAACCCCCAACCAACTGGTCCGAAGCCTTGCGAGATTTCCTAGTCGCGCTATCCAGTTGCGCCACGGGCCCCTATAAATTTTGGGCGGGGTTATATTTATTTCGTCAGGACCCGGGCTGCATCCTTCTCAACAACCACCGTGACTTCAGCCTGCGAGACAAGCCCCTTCCCGCTTTCTTTGAGGATGGGGTATTGCTTCAGCGCAGTTGAGAAGACAAGCTCTTTGAGTGCTGCATGCAGCAGGAGCTTGGAGTGGAAGTCCTTGTAGAGCCACCTCTCTGCAAAAGGAAGCGTGCGGAAATTCTCCTCCGCGTAGTTTAGAAGCCTCCTGGACTCCCTCATGCGCACCGGTATCTTTTCGGAGAATGAAAATATTTCAACATCAGGCGATTCTGAGACTCTGCCCTCGCCATTCGTCGCGAATGGTTCTATCGCAATCACCATGCCTTCAGAAAGCTGTGTGGGGTCCTTGTTGCCTATGTTCGGGATCTCCACTCCTGCATGAAGCTCATATTCGCCCAAGGAATGGCCAGTGAGGTTCTCTATTGGCTTGTAGCCATATCCTTTTATTGCAGCCTCAACCTCTGCCCCAACATCGCCTATTTTTACTCCAGAGCGTATTGTGCAGATTGCTGCATCGAGCGCCTTCTCGGCTGCCTCAACAAGCTTCCCGTTCTCATTTGAAAGGTCGACAGTCAGCGCATTATCTCCTATAAAACCATCTACGTGAACGCCGACATCAAGCTTCACGATGTCTTTTTCCCCGAGGACTGCAGTGCTGTCATCCTCCGGAGTGAAATGGGCTGCAACTTCGTTTATGGATATGTTGGCTGGGAAAGCGGGCTTTGCCCCCTTTTCCCTTATCTTCGCTTCGGCCGCCTCTGCTATTTCAAGCAGCTTGGCGCCAGGCCTGATTAATGATTTTGTTTCCTGCAGAACCTCAAATGCAATTTTGCATGCTTTCTCATATTTCTCAATCATTTTTCCAACCTCTCGATTATTTTTAGCAGTTCCCCGAAGTTTCTCACTGAATAATCCGCACCTTTGCCTACATGCTTGTGCGCAACCAGAACAGTTTTGATGCCGAGAGATTTTGCAGGCAGTATGTCTTTGTCCAGCCTGTCCCCGACCATCAGCACTTCCTGGGGCTTGAGCTTCAGCTTATTCAGGATTGACTTGTAGAAGTGCCCTGTTTTCTTTGGTGTTACGAAAACTTCGTGGAACATATTATGCAGACCAAGTCTTATGAGCTTATCCCATTGCTTGAGGGCTTTTCCCTCGGATGCAATGCAGAGCTTGTAGCCCCTTTCCCTCAGGGAAATGATTGTTTTGGGAACATCAGGGTAGGGGAAGATGCTTGTCTTTGCCTGGTGGTACGCGACAATTCCGGCCGCAATTATCTTGGGATTGCGCTTCATTCCAAGCTTTTTTAAGAGTATGTTGAAATGCTGCGTGTAGTTGGGCCCGTATCTGTCTATCACCTGACGCAGCTTCTTGTATGCTATGTTCTCATCAACATCCATACCAGCCTCTATCATTGCGGTGATTGCATTCCTCCTCGCAAGCTCCGCGAAATCATTAGAGGGGAACAGTGTGTTGTCAATGTCAAATATTATTGCTTTAAGCATGCCAGTCACCCAGGCTTAATTGCTTTCCTCCGAACAGCAAATCCTCTTTCTTCACGCCGAGCTCCTTGAGAATCTTGAGAACCGCGGGTATCACTTGGTGGTCTATGTAGTAGCCTGCGTCATAATCCTTTGCCATGTCAGCGGGCATGGCTTTGTCTGAAATGCTGTTTCCCGTTCTTGTTATTACGAAGCCGACAAGGGAGCCCTCCTCCATCGGCACACCCGCTTCCATAGCTTTCTTTGCAGCCGCAAGTTCAGGTGAGTTGATCTCATATTTGTCGACTCCCTTCTTCAGTTGAGTGTATATCACGAGCTCACTGAGAGGAGTTTTGCCTGCCTTTAGCTCGTCTATTTTGTCCATCACAATTTTCACAGCCTTGTCCTTGCTGCCCTCCTTGAGAATCGCCTCAAGGACCTGCTTCTGAACCTCTTTTGCAACTCCCGCCCAGTCCCTCCTCACAAGCTCGAATCCGCGTATCTTTATCCTTCCGTCCTCCCCAATCATTGCATACTTCTTCTTTGCCCCTTTCGCCTCTGCCTTCTTGCTTACGAACATCCCTCTCGTGTAGAATCCCTCAAGCTCAAGCTCCATTTTCTCGGGCAGTTTGGAGTTTATCTCCGCAACAAATTCAAGTGCGTCCTTCTTCTTTTTGTCCCCGAGCAGGAGCATGAGCGAGTCTGTGTCCCCGTAAAGAACTTTGAAGCCTGCCTCCTCTGCCTTCTTCATGGTTTCCTGTATGTAATGCCTGCCCCAGGCTGTTGTGCTCTCTCCAGCTTCCTTGGAATACCAGCGGGAGCGCGGGTAGAGGAGATACCCATAGAATGAATTTGCAGTTATTTTCAGCGCCTGCTGCCTTGCATCGAACTGTATGAATTCTTCCGTTCCTGGCTTGAGCGACTTCATCTTCTTCTTTATCTCACCTCTTTTCTCAAGCAGCTCTCCAAGAACCGAGGGAATGAGGCCCTTTTTCTTCTTGCAGAATTTATGGCCTACAGGTGAAATGAACGCATCTTTCTCGCAGCAGTCACAGTTAAGGGTGGATGGGTCCACGTTGTGGGAAATTATTATTGATGGATATAGGGAGCGGAAGTCGAAAACAACTAGGTTATCATATATGCCTGGCTCGGGCATCTTGACAAACGCCCCAACGGCGGGCGAGGCTGCCCTCGCGGTTATCTCCTCCTCCTTGGGCTGGTTGGGCACAATCATGTTCTCCCAGTGCGCCCTGTTCATGAGAAGCTGCTCCACAATGGTGCCCGTGGATGAGCCGACTATGTCGAAAAGTGGGACTTTTGATAGTTTGGAGAGTTCAAACTCCATAGGGAGGAGCCGGTCCGCGAGTTCCTTCTCTGCAACTGAGTCATTCAGGGAGTAGTCTGCAAGCTCCCCGCACTTCGAACCTTCGTCCCAGTATTTCCATATCTCAAGCTTTGGCACTACTTTCTTCTTCTTCCCAGTTATTTCAGAGTAGACTTCCGTGAGGGTGCGCTGGAATGTTTTCAACGCGCCGATAGTTACAAGGAAGCGTATGATATGGAATATGTCTACGTGTATCCTTCCGTTGATTTTCGCCTTGTTTATCATCCCCCTTCGGGATAGGTTGAAGCTTGAGCCGTCCCTCCCAAGCGCGAGTTTTGTTCTGAGAACAGTGGCCCTCTCCTTCAGGTAGGGCAAGTCAAAATTACTGGAATTGTAGCCGAGCAGGATTTCAACATCCATCTTCTTGACAAGCTCGCAGAACTTCTCTATCATCTCCTTTTCGTTGGAGTATGCATGTACGAACTCCCGGTCTATCTTCTTTGTCGTGAGCACCCCGGATGATTCGCCTGCATAGCTTATCATGAGTGCAGGGTCCTTTGCCGGGCGGGGGGCTCCCTGTGGGTTGTAGGTCTCAATGTCAAATGCAAGCGTGTTGAGTTTCACTGCAGGGGCATCATAGATTTTTACTATCTTCTTGAGCTCCTTCCCCTCCCTCTCGAATTCCACCATGGCGAGGGGCACCAGTCCCTTGTCTATTATGTATCTCCTTGTGAACGGTATGTTGTACTCATATGTTGTCCCGAAACTCTTAACCTCCTCCCGCAGTATTGGAACCTCTGTGGGGTGGTGGCACACTATTTTGAGAAGCTCCTGCTCCTTGCCTGAGAGGATTTTTTTGACTTTCTCAATCCTTTTTATCTTAACAACTCTGCCTCTATCCTCAACAGAAATCTGCTCAACTGCTTTGCTGGCTCCTTCCAGATCATCACTGTGTAGGTAGAAGTAGGGCTCGAATGATGAGTCGTGGATTCTGAAGAACTTCTTTCCCTTGAAGATGAGCGTGAGCACTGGTTTCGAGCCTCTTGTCCTGTAGCTCACGTCAACAAACAGCGCTTTCATATATATATTTTTTAATTTGATGCTTAAAAAGGATAATCATGGATGGGAAGTTTAACGCAGCTCAGAAGGCCGTGGAGTTTGTGAAGAGTGGTATGGTTGTAGGGCTGGGCACTGGGAAGACTTCTGAGATTTTCATAAAGCTGCTTGGGAAGAAGGTGAAGGAAGATAAAATGAAGGTTGTGTGCGTGCCCACTTCTGTGAGGGCAGAGAAAGTCGCAAAGAGGGCAGGTCTTGTTGTCAGGAAATTGAATGAAGTAAAGGGAGTTGATCTGGCAGTTGATGGGGCTGACCAGGTTGATACGAAGCTGAATTTGATCAAGGGGTACGGCGGCGCTCTGTTCCGAGAGAAAATCGTGGATTACGGGGCAAAAAGGTTTGTTGTGATTGTTGATGAGAGCAAGCTGAGGGGGGTATTGGGTGGGTGGGTGCCTCTTGAGGTCTCTCCTTTTGCAGCGGAACAGGTGAGGAGGGAATTAAAAAAGTTGGGAATGGAGGAGAGAACTAGAATGAAGAAGGGGCGGAAGTTTATAACAGATAACTGGAATGTCATTATTGACGTTCGTTTTGCGAGGATAAATAACCCGAAGAGTGTGGATGCGCTTCTCAGAAGCATCCCGGGTGTTATAGAAACGGGAATATTTAGCGAGAAAGTTTGGAGAGTAATCGTAGGTACCGAAACCGGCGTCAAATTGCTGAGTTAGGCATATATAGTAGTTTATTGAAGGTTATCACATGAGAAAACTGCCCGAGAATTTGAGGCTTGAGCTCCGTAGACCTTTTGGGAAAGTGCTGAGCAACGAAGAGCTGATTTCAGCGTTGAAGAAGAGGACGGGTATGCTCATAACAATCGGTGACGACTGCTCCTACGCTCTTATACGGGTGGGCATAACCCCTGATGTCGTGATATATGACTTGAGGATAAAGAGGAGAGAGGTTATCGGTAGTGTTAGAGATGCGCTTAGTAAATTTAATGATGGAGAGGTAATAGTGCATAATGCAGCAGGGGTCATAATGGATGAGTTAGTTGAATGTGTCAAGGATGCAATTGAGAAAGGGGAGGGCAAGATTCTTGTCAAGGGTGAGGAGGATCTTGCTGCGCTTGTTGCCATGATGTACGCACCTGACGGCGCGTTGGTTGTGTACGGACAGCCCGATGAGGGAGCGGTCCTTGTCAAGATGAATGGGAAGACGAGGGACAGGGCGGTAAGGACTTTTGAGAGTATGGAAGAGTGAGCGGATGGATGAGCTGAGAATTATAAACTTCCTAGATGCATTCATCGCAAATGCATTGTCGATAATTATACCTTTGCTTCTGGTTGCAAAAGGCGTTGATGTCGTGCAGATCGGGCTGGTTGTGTCCATGTCGCCCGTGATATTTGTTGTTTCAAGAAGCATATTCGCAGCCATGTCAGACCAGGTGGGCGTGAGGAAGTTCTTCATATTGAACGGGGCGATGAATGTTGTCTCGGTCCTCATCTATCTGGTTGCGAGCAACCCGTTTCTCTTCTCCATCGGAAAGATGTTTGAGGGTGTGAGGAACGGGGCGATGTGGTCCGTGAACAGGACTGCCGTTTTCATGAGGAATGGGAGGAAGGCTGTTGACGAGATGTCAAGGACGCAGGCCATAAGGGTTGGGGCTGCTGCCATGGGCATAATAGTGGCCGGGGTGCTGCTCGATAATTACTCATTTGATGCTGCACTTATTTTCTTCATCATTCTCGGGGTTATCCTTTTCTCCGTCTCCTTCCTGGTTGAGGGAGGAAGAAGTTCGAAGATAAGGATTAAGGAAATCTTCGGGCAGTTGGACTTCAGGAGGAAGAGTGAGGTATTGAAAAGGACTAGTTTGGTCATGATACCGCAGTCTGTTGCAATCGCAATTCCGCTCTCACTGATCTTCCCGCTTTTCCTGAAGGACATAGGCTATGATTATTGGTTGATAGGGGTCGCAATTGCGCTTTACTATGCAATAAGCGCTATCACGACATTTCTTTATATGAGAATGAAATGGGGGAAGGGAGCAATGTGGGTGGGTGCCCTTGCTTTCCTTGCTGGGGGAATTCTGCTGCCCCTGTTGGATGGCGCCTGGGCCTTGCCTCTGATGGCGGTCATGGGTATCGGGGATGGGATGGCAACGCCACTCTGGGAGGCGCTGGTCTTCAACGCTACAGGGAGGAGCAGGAATGTGTCAAGTGATATCGCACTGCTTCACACCCCGCCAAACTTGTCAAATGCGGTATGTTTGATTGCCGCAGGTGTAATT
>JAPLWT010000022.1 GCA_026396455.1 Microcaldota archaeon
TTTCGTTCCCGATATACAGGTACGATGCTGACAACAAAGACAAGTTCCTGCTGACGACTACAGCCACAAGAGAGATCTTCTACACGGGAGTCCCAACGCCTTACGTAGACTCACTCATGGCAATAGGAACAACCACAGCAGAGGAGGGATACTACTCTGAGAGGGGATCTCAATTCTCTGGAGTAGACACCTTCGCAGCATCACTCAGCAGGGCACGAAGACTAGGAGAGATGAAGTTCTTCGTGAAATCCGAGGGTGCAAACACAACTTCAGCAACCACAGTAGGGCCTCTTGGTGAGAACGAGAGCGCCAACGTCGGCGGTGGAGTGACCGTAAAGGTCAACAGCATCACCGAGACAGTTGGAACTTGCACAGCAGGTCCAAACGCATTGTGCACTGTGACTGGCGCGGACGGTCTGACAGCAACTCCGTCTGTAACAGCTGCAAATGTGAGAGTCGCCCTGAACCCAGCATCGCAGAAGCTTGTTGTACTGGATAAGGATGCTGACAAGTCCGCTACTTTGATAGTAGTTGGAGGGAACCTTGTCAACACAGTGGCCGCAGAAGTCATGCAGACCACGAGCATCAACCTTGCAACAGACAAGGTTGTTGTGCAACCAATCGGTACAAACAGGATTCTGGTGGCTGGTTACACGGCGGCTGACACACAGACTGCAGCCGACCAGTTCATCCAGGCACTGATTGCAGCAGCCCAATAGATGAACTGAAAGGGCGAAAGCCCTTTTTCTCCTTTTTATTTTTCATGAACCCCTAGTCTATGCCATGTCAAAAAAAAAATACATTAAGTTTATATAGCAGTCCAACTAATCCTTAATGAGGCGATCGGATGAGAAAAGGAATTTTGCTGCTGTCCCTACTGGTATTAGCTTCACTCCTGCAAGCTCAGCTAAACGTCACGGAATTCGTCACACCCTACCTATACCGAGGAGAAAACTATTCGAGAGATGTGAGGGTGGTAGATGCAAAAGTATCCTCCGGGAACTATTCAATTGTTATAATAAATAATACTTATACATTCCTCCTCAACATGAGCGACAGGATATACCCGGTTGAAAATCAAGCGAGCATAAATTCCGTGCTTCGCCAGTACTACACAACAGCCACCTACCCGACGCATGCTGAACTTGATTCGTTGAATTCCTCATCCCAATCCTTCCTAGCCAGCCGAGGGAGCGAGGAGGCTGAATGCTTAGTTGTGACTGGTCTGGAAAATCCAGATCGCTCACCACGCCTCACGTGCACTGCAGGCAACATATGCGAATCCTGCCAGGCCGTTCCAGTCTGCAGGGACGTTATGAAGGGGACCCAGGAGACCCCCGACCCCATGTCTAGTTCCCTTGTCAAAGCAATCGTGGTGATGTCAGTCAATTTTCAGCTCATCAGAGCAAACCTATCAGTTTTCAATACGGAGATGGCTAACATCGGCAACTCCACTGACGTATCCGTTTCTCTCACTGCAATGCAGCAGAGCCTAACTTCAGTGAAGTCCCTCCTCGAGGGTCTAGGGAAATCACCAGTAAGCATAATCTACGAGCAGTATACTGATTACCACAACCCCAAAGCTTTGGGATTCTGCAAGAATTTCTATAAGCTCTACAACCTAACTGCCCTAAGCTCTGCAATAAGCCAAGCAACGCAGCTCAGCTCAAGAGTTCCGACAGAAGGCACGCTGGATGGATGGGTATCCTCGATATTCAATAACACTCCGACAAGGAAGCTCAACAGGACAATAAGGGAGGATAGAGATAAGTTTGATGCCGCCTATGCGGTGCTTCTTGACAGGAGGAATAGCATAGTGCAAAGAGCCAACCAGTCGCTTTTGTACATACATGATAACAGCACTATAAAACAACTGAGCAGCCTTGATGATATCCTGTCACAGATAGCCGAGCTTGGCGACAAGAGGGATTATGACAATGCCTCTCGCCTCTCAAAGAACTTCTCGCTAATGGCGGATATAGCGGACTCGCAGGTATCCGGGCTTGAAACAACATACAACCAGCTTTTGGCCAACAATGAGTCAGCCTCAGACGCACTTTTCAAGGCAGGGCTGTACCTGGAGCCGCAGGACTTTGTTTTGAATGATGAGCTAGAGCTTTTAAGGACTCAGAAGGCATCTGTAGACTTTACAATCTACAACAGTTCGCCCTTCTCCCTATCGCAAGCAAACCAGTTGAGTGATCAGCTCTTAAACATCCAACTCAGTGCCAGTGCCATAGTGGGCGAGAAATCAGGTGCAACTTCCAATCAGATGAACAGCCTCTTATCCATTATCGCAAAGCCCGTAGTATCCTTTTCACTGGGCGTTATCAATTCAGTCATCCCGCTCTCCTACGCAGATAAAGAGAAGAACACATCAACAATAATAGCGGTTATACTCGTTGCAATGGACCTATTCATCCTGCTGTTCACATTCGGAGCTTTCTTCTTCTTTGTGCGTTCAAAGAGAATAGAGCTTCACAAAGTAGCAAAAATAGCCTGGGCATTCATCTTCGTTTTCTTCATAGTGCTGCTAGCCCTGTCCACTCTTGCAATCTACAACGTGGCAGACCTGCAGTCCCACCCAACAAACTTCGGTCCATTCCTCTCTGAGCTGAAGAGCTCCTCAAAAGCAGGGGTAGTCGTTGAGTTGACAGACCTGAATGCTACAATGAAGGAGAAGATGGTAAACTGTTCGGAAAGGATTGTATCAAAGCTTGCCTCTTTAAACAAATCCGTGATGGACTTCAGGTATGACGGTGACAATTGCTTTGCAGGCAATCTAACGCAGAGCAAAAGCTCCTGCGAGAATGACATTGATGCGAACCCAGTGATGATACTGAGAAGCGGGGGGGAGGATAAGGCAACATTCATGGTTTTCTACACAAAGAAGGCAACTTTTGAAGGCGGGGAGAAGTTCTTCGAAGACTGCTTGATTTCAAAAGCTCTGGACTAGTGTTAAAATGAAAGAATACAACATCCTATTGAGTCTGCTGTTTATTGCAGTGCTATCAATCATCTATATCTGTTACCCGAAGAGTGAGCCGACAATAAGTTTCAGTGAATTCAAAAACGAGCTCAACAACAGCAAAAATGTCTCAATAGTGGTTGATATGCGTCTTGCACCTTCGTCTGGTCCATCAATGGATTGCGGGGTAGGGTTGGTGCAGCATATCGAGATGAAAGGAATAGTCACGCGTTACTTCTTCTATGATAGCAACGGCTGTTCTTATGGAGGAAGTGCTGGGAGTGGGAATACATCGATAGAGACGTGCCAATCTATGCTCAATGACCCAATAGTATTCTATATACAATATGATCCTGAGAGAAACTCAACTTCATTCTACAAGTCAAAAGCGGTTATTGAAGGAGATAGTAGTTTTCTGGAAGACTGTGCCATCTCCAGGTTAATCGGCAGCTGATTACTTATACCTCAGGAATGCGCCAACTCCCCTGAATCCCTGCATGAATTGGCTTCCTTCTGCAGTATCCGTGGATATCATCTCGATTTTTACGTTTTTTGAATCCGCAAGCTCTATCAGCTCGTCAGCCAGCTCCCTCTCCTCAACAACTTTCATCTTCGCACCGCAGGAGCACTCCTTCGACTCACCAATGATGCTACTTTCCCTCTTTCCACAACTCGGGCATTCGACAGTAGACCTCTTGACATCCAGCCCTTCTGAAAGAAGCAGCAGTTCAGCTTTATTCTTCTCAAGCGCCTCCCTCACCTCTTTCTCCCCGTATGTGGCCAACCCGTCCTTCACAACTTCCTTTATGAACCTGTCAACGAGCACCTTCTCTTTCACTGCTTCCTGTTCCGCGATGAGCGGCTCTGCCTTCTCTGTAAGCTCCTTCACCCCGTACTCCTCTGTGTAACCTGTATCAACAACCCCCAAGACTTTAAGCTGGTAGTTGAAAGGGCTCAGCTTCATAAAATCCTCCTTTGCGGGCCCAGGGCCGCCCACTATGATGCCCCTCAAGTTCTTGATGTTGACGAACACCTCATCCATAGCATCCCCAATCCTTTTGTAATACTTCTCTATGCTCTCCTCTATAAGTCGCTCATAGCGTCTCGCGGATTGCCCGCCCTTCCCATGCAGCTTTGAGTGTGCAGTTGAATTCAGCTTCCTCACTATCTTTGTCTGTTTCCCCTTAAGGACTGCAATTGTAGCTTCCCTCCCATCCATCACGACAAGACCGTATACCTCCTTCACCTCAAGCATCTCCTCAAGTGGCTCTAGGAAGAAGCTGGAATCGCACCTGTAAAGCTGCACATGTATTGGCTCGGGAGGAGATATGGAATACAACCGTATGTCCGGTCTGCCCTGTTCCTTTGAAACATTGCCGCAGAATATCGCAATCCCATTCTCAGGAGGCTCTCTGAATATCTTAAGATAGTTTATAATCTTCTCAAGAGCGTCAAGCACATTCTTTCTTGTGCTCTTCGATTTTATGTTGCCGGCCTGCCCGTATTCTGCCTTCAGTTTGTTGCTCACTTCAGCTATCGGGTATCTGGGGGGGATATAGACTGAGATGAGTTCGGTTCCACTACCCGCAATGTTGCTCAGTTCCTTGAGCTTCTTCTTCATCTCATATTTTGCTTTGCTTTTCTCGCTCATACAATAACCTTTAAAAACAACAAGACCCAGGACGCGCAAAAAGAACCCTATGCAAATTCTATCTCATCCTCTGCATTTGTGAATTTTGCTTCGTTAAGCTCATTCACCAGCTTCACTCTTCTCCTGATATCATTAGGCCATTTATCCATCTCAAATCCCTTCTGCGCTAGGAACGCGCATATCCACCTCTCAAAACTGCCTCCTGCGCACCCGCTCCAGAGTTCGCCCTTGCTGGATTTAACGCTGAACGCTTTTGGGTACTTGTCGCCGATGATACTGATGTTCTGAATTTCAAGCCATTCGCTTTTGGCTCTCTCCCCTCTGTAAGGAAGATAGGCTTCAAAATCCACCGTTCCCACTCCTTCAGCCTCATTGTCAGACAGCTTCTTCTCACCCTCTTGGGCCATCCACCAGGGAACTACCGAATATTTCTTTGTCTCCAGCTCCAGCAACTCATCGAATATGAAGGTGAGCTTCTCCTCAATCTTCTCCGCCGTTTTTTTAACCTGCTCTGGCGACCCTATGAAAAGCGTTTCAGCCCTGTGGAATTCCTCGACTCTTGCAATTCCATGAGTCCCTCCAGCCTCATTCCTGTACGAGGGTCCGCTCCAGTCATACACCTTCAAGGGGAGTGATGTATCCGCCCTCAAGATTTTGCCCTCAAGGAACTGCCAGAAAGGAGGGCATTGGGCGTAGGATAGGATGCCCACAGATTCCACCTTCTTCATTATGCTCTCCTTGTCTATCTCACCAGTTATCCTGAAGTAATCCATTGTTGCTTCCCATTCCTTAGGGCTGCTTACTCTGGGGACCATCACATAGTACGCATCAGGGTAGATGCTCTTGGCATGGCCGGATTTCTTCGGTACATCCCATGGCTCGAATTTCGGGAATATCATCTCCATAAAACCGAGAGGTTTGTACAAATTCTCAATCATGATATCTCGCAATGCATTCACAAGAGAAGTGAAATTTCTTCCGTATACGAACTGCCCTTTAGAATGAGTCCTCCTTATCCATTTCATCCTCTCAAGCTCTACACTCGGGTCCTTATCAGTAAACGTTTTCCTCTGCTTGCCCTCCCACAGCAACTTCTTTATCTCTGCCTTGCCCTCGTATTCCTGCCTCACAGCTTTCTCAATGACAAGTTCAATCACCCTGTCAACTCCTCCTACTTCTATAACATCGACAGTAAGCGATGGACTGAATCTGATATCCGCCTTGTCACCTTTCATCTCTATCTTATCAACGTAGAATGCAATTTTTACCGGCTCTTTTGGCTCCCTTCCAAGCTCAACTCCGTTCACTTCCAGCTTCTTTATCTCGATCTTCCTTATACCAACTTTTATTTTAGCTCCAAGAAGGTTGAGCTGGTTCCTCAGC
Organism: Microcaldota archaeon; assembly: GCA_026396455.1. Classification (GTDB taxonomy): domain Archaea; phylum Micrarchaeota; class Micrarchaeia; order Burarchaeales; family Fermentimicrarchaeaceae; genus Fermentimicrarchaeum. The sequence continues at coordinate 6,003 of JAPLWT010000022.1, forward strand.
CTCAGAAGTGCATCCGGTGCCCTCACATACCTCCCGCTGACTATTTTCACCTTTAGCCTGTTACCTTCGATGCTCCATTCCTTCAACTGAGAAGCCTCGCCTTCCTTTCCTTTCGGAGCCCCTTTCTTGAATAACCCCTTATCCGTGTTGGACAAAACTTCCTCTATCTCGCTCTTCTTACCCCCTATGTCACCGCTGAATTCAAGCACCGCTTCAAGCTCGAATAACATCATAACACCTCTTCAGATTCTTTTTTGCACTGGAGTTAATAAATATGAACACTCAAGCTGCCGCTTCCGAAAAGAAGTACATAGTCAATTGCTGGATTGGAAGGGTATCATATCAAACCCAATTATTTGTACATATTGATACTTATAAATCAGTACTTGAGAATCTCGCTCCTTGCCTGTTCAAGCTGCATCCTTGCAACATCCTGTTTCCTCCTGAAATTCGGCAGCAGGGAGTTCGAGAATCTCAGCGGAAGCAGAGCCTCATAAAGTTCATCCATCTTGGAGAAGTAGTAGTCCGCCTTCTTCCTATCCGCCCTCTTCAACTCCTCTAGCATCTCCCTCCTCAGTTCTCCCACGCAGTCTAGAAGTCCGAGTAGATGTGCCTTGTACGGAACTTTAAGTTCGTTATATGTCGGTATCTCTTCTCTTTTTATTATCGCAAGCAGAACCCTTGCCTCGCAGTATTCCTGGTATGCCTGCAATGCTATATTCTCAAAACCATCGGCTTTCCTCATTTTTTCAACTAGCTTTTCAACAAGCTTAATTTGTTTATCGCATTCATTAACTTCTTTCGAGTGTATGCACTTTATCGAGACAGAGCAGCCTCTGATAATCTCCCTTGTCAGCTTCAGGACTTCGTCCTGCTCCCTCTCCTCCTTCTCAAGAATTTTTACAAGCCCACTAACGCTGCTCTCAAGTTTCCCCATAAGGGAAGCTATATTTATTAAACCTTTTATATCTATTCTTGGTGATTGTTTGAAAGTGGTCCTCTCGGTAGGCGGAAGTCTCCTGAACCCCGGTCAGCCCGATTTTTCTTTCATAAAGCAGCTCGCATCGCTTCTCAAGAAGCTTAAAACAAAATATCAACTCGCTGTAGTCTGCGGAGGTGGAGTACCCGCAAGGGAAAATGCCTCTCATATCCGAAAGCTCGGAGGTAGCGAGTTCCTTGCAGACGAGGTAGCAATACTATCAACGAGGATGAATGCCATGATGCTTCTCTCCGCCCTTGGCGAGGATGCCCATCCAGTTGTTGCAGAAAGCTTCAAAGAAGCAATGAATGCCCTGAACTCGGGAAAGATTGTGCTCATGGGTGGGACTATACCCGGCATAACGACAGATACCGATGCTGCTCTGCTTGCAGAGGGGATAGGAGCAAAGAGGATAGTCAACCTCAGCAATGTCGACGGAGTCTATAGCGGAGACCCCAAAAAGGATAAAAACGCCAAGAAGCTGCAGAGGATGAGTTTCAGCCAACTTACCCAGCTCGCCTCGCAGTATGATGAGAGAAAAGCTGGGACTCGATTCGTGTTTGATCTGATAGCGTGCAAGCTGATTGCCCGCTCGATGATAGAAACCCATTTTATCTATGGTAAGAATTTTGCAGAAGTGCAGAGCGCAATCGAGGGAAAGATGCATCCCGGCACATTGGTGAGATAGTTATATAGAGATAAAAAATAGAAAGATTTAAAAAGGAAGGCTGAAAATACATTATATCTACAGGTATGTTAATACCAAGAGGTGGTTTTGAATGATAATGAGAAAGGGCCAAACGGCCATGGAGTACCTTATGACCTACGGGTGGGCAATTCTGATCATAATGGTGGTCCTGGCAGTGCTTTTCTACCTGGGAGTTCTTAATCCGTCAAGTGTAACTCCAAGCCAGTGTGTGTTCCCAGCAGGGTTCACATGCGTGACTAACCAGCTGAAGACAAATGGAAGGCTTTACCTGGTGATAGGCCAGGGCACAGGCAAGACTATATCGATAACGGGTGTAGCCTGCACGCAGAACACAAGTATGGACTTCCCAACCAGCGGGGTAATCTCGTTCGGTGGCATTAACAACATAAACGTATCTTCCGGAAGTCAGGTAACACTGGGAAACCCAACCTTTAATGGATTCGTAAACGTGACAAACTGCACTATGGCAAATGGTACAATTATGACTGGAACAGTTGGTGGGGTATACAACGGGAAGATATACATAAACTACACAGAGCTGGACAGTGGTTTAGTCAGAGTAGTTACCGGAACATACACCGCTAAGTACGAACCTTAAGTCCTTTATTTTTTTATTATTTTTTTAATTTCATCCACCCCTAGAATTGGCTTTCTGCTTCTATCGTAATCCTCAGCTATTCTGGGGCAGGCAGTGTTAACAAAACAGTCAAATTCGAGCAGATTGTTCAAAGATTCAAAGTTCAGCTCGTTGCATACGAGAATGCACGCTTTTCTGCCACCTTCTTCCAGCAGTTTCTTCAGATAAAGTGCCTTTTTGAAGTTGAACTGCCCTGGCTTTGTGCTGCATATAATACCAAAATTCTTTGCTCCAACAGCAGCAAGCAATGCCCCTTTTCTTCTTCTCAGCTCTCTTGTTCGTTCTTCCGACATCCACCGCACGCTTCTGGAGAAAGGATCCACTGCAAGCAGGGGCTTCTCGGTTGCAAGTGCGCCTCCCAGAGCGTGAAATACGCCCCCTCCAAAGAAAATGAAGCAATCAACCTTGTTTTCTATATCTTTTATGCTCCCCCAGTCGCATCCAAGAATCTGCCCGTCATACTTTGCTTTCTTCCCGTGCTTTCCAATGAATACCCGTTTGCCTTTGCCCTCAAGAAACTTTTTTATCTCCCCGATCTGTCCGATATGCTGGACAGTTGTTACAATTCCTATCCTCTCGTATCCTGCAAGTTCCTTTACTGCTTTTGAGAGCACGGCACGGAATTTGACTGGAGTTCGGTATTCCACGAACTCTACTGGAATGCTGCTTCTAGTGGGGAATTCGGAATGTCCGTACTGTATTATCTTGTTAGCATCGCATCTCCTTGCCTCTTCAAGCGCCACATCGCAGGCACCGTAACAGGGAGAGCAGGATACCACAACCTCATCTCCTTCTTTCTCCAGTTTCTGAACTATCCTTAATGCCCTGCTCTTAATGCCCTCTGGAAGCTGGAGAAGTATCCTCACGAAAACCCTTCTCTCTAAATATATTATAAAAATAAAAAAATCAGAACTCGAATCCCTCATCCTTATCTGTGAACTCCCTTAGCTTCTTCAGCATGAGCTTCTTCTCAGCGCTTGCTACGTTCCTCCTTGTTACATCTACCATATCCGGGTTCACTGAGATGCTGTTTATGCCGAACTCCACAAGCTTCTCGCTGTATTCTGGGTAGACGCTTGGAGCCTGCCCGCATATTGACGTGGTAACCCCGTTCTTATTGCATATCCTTATGATGTGCTTCAATGCTTTGAGAATTGCCTCGTTCCTCTCATCAAATTTCGCAGCTAGGGTGGAGCTGTCTCTGTCGCATGCAAGGATGAACTGCGTGAGGTCGTTGCTGCCTATCGATATGCCGTCTATTCCTTCCTGGCAGAATTCCTCAGCGAGGAATATTGTGCTCGGCACTTCAACCATTATCCACAGCTTGAAATCCCTGTTTCTCTCCAGCCCGAATTTCTCAAGGAGCTTCTTCACTCCTCTAATTTCCTCAATTGTCCTGACCATTGGTATCATAAGCCACAGGTTCTTCAGTCCATAGACCTCTCTCACTTTCCTTATAGCATCAACTTCCAGCTTGAATACGTCAGGCTCTGAGGTATATCTTGAGCAGCCTCTGTAACCCATCATCGGGTTCTCCTCTTTCGGCTCGTACTTTTCTCCTCCCTCCAGATTCCTGTACTCGTTTGTCTTGAAGTCTGTTGCCCTGTAAACAACCGGCCTTGGATAGAAGGCTGCGCACATCTGCCTCATTCCCTCAGCAAGCTTGTCTGTGTACTCCTGCTCCTTGTGCTCCTCAAGTGCTTTTCTCGGGTGCAGGCCTATGCCCGCTATCATGAATTCAGCCCTGAACAGACCTACCCCGTCAACATTGAGGGAGGACATTTTCTCAGCAAGCTCAGGCTCACCCAGGTTCAGGTATATCTTGGTGCCTGTCACAAGCGGAGCAGAAACAACTCCGGCTCCACCCTCTGGCTTCTTTGCTACGGCAATGTCAACCTTGCCTTTGTAAACAACACCCATCTTTGCGTCAACAGTAACCAAATCCCCGTCATGCAGAATCTTTGTAGCCTCCTTTGTTCCCACAATGCATGGAACTCCGAGCTCCCTGCTGACTATTGCAGCGTGGCAGGTTGCCCCTCCAGAATTTGTGATTATAGCAGCGGCTTTCTTCATGGCAGGAACATAGTCAGGTGACGTCATCTCTGTCACCAGTATGTCTCCTTTCTCCATCCTGCCAATGTCCTTTGCTGTCGGAATCATCTTCACCTTGCCTACGGCAACGCCCGGGCTTGCACCCGAACCCCTTAGAATTATCTCCGCATTAGCAACTGAACTTCCACCCTCAACCACGCTCTCACCCCCTCCTTTTTTTATAGTTGTTATGGGCCTGCTTTGGACTATGAAGACCTGCCCCCTGGAGATCGCCCACTCACTATCCTGGGGCCAGCCATAATGCTCCTCAATCTCCTTTCCATAATTTGCTAGCTCAATAATTTCATTATCACTCAGCTTCTGCCTCTCCTGCATCTCATCCTTGATATTCACGTGCTCGTTCTTGCCGTTGATTTTGGTTATCATCCAAGTCTGCTGCGCAATATCCCTCTCAATTATCTCCATAGTATCCTTCTTCACAGTATATCTGTCAGGAGTGACAGAACCAGAAACAACAATCTCGCCAAGCCCGTATGCCGCCTCTATGCTTATCCTGTTTGGGTCATTAGTTATAGGGTCGCTCGTGAACATAACTCCTGCTTTCTCTGACTGCACCATCTCCTGCACTACTGCAGCCAATCCAACTTTCAGGTGGTCAAATCCCTTCTCCTGTCGGTAATATATTGCTCTGCTCCCGAAAAGGGATGCCCAGCACATCTGGACTGCTTTAAGTACATTGTCAGCTCCTTTGATGTTAAGATAAGTTTCCTGCTGTCCTGCAAAGCTCGCCTCAGGGAGGTCCTCAGCAGTTGCAGAACTTCTAACCGCAACGTATTTTTCCTCAGATTCGCTCGGCATAACATCCACGCCGCAGAGTTTGTTGTATGCCTTTATTATATCAGTCCTTATGGCATCAGGCATTCTTGCTGACAGTATGAGCGCCTTTATCTCATCGCTTGCAGCATTGAGCTTCTGGGTATCCTCAACATCGAGATTCTCAGTTATCTTCGCGATTGCCTTATCAATCCCATTTGCTTTCAAAAATACGAAATACGCATCGCTTGTCGTGCAGAACCCGTTCGGAACAGGAAGGCCCACACCTGCCATCTCGCCTAGGTTAGCACCTTTCCCTCCTACCTTTCCCACGTCTTCTTTGCCTACCTGTGAAAACCATAATATGTTCTCCATCCGCACACCTCCAGATGAAAATAACAGCCTTAGCTGAGCTCGCTAAGTTTTGTATAATAGGCTCCCGAAAGCTTCGGCTTAACTCTCTTGATCGCTTCCTTAACTATGTCCACATCCTTCTTCATCATCCTGATGATGAAAATCTTCTGATCCGCCTTCACTCTCGCAGCCCTGTCGCTTGGCCTGCCGAATGATTTTCTCATTCCCTTCTGAAGCCTGTCTGCCCCAGCCCCCACAATCATCTTGTTCTCCCTTATGACATTATGCGGGAAAATGAGAACTTTGAAGTAGTAGTTTGCCGGCAGCTGTTTCTCGAGGTACTTGTTGATTGCCTGCCTTCCTGCCTCTATTGCGCTATCCCTCAACTGGATGTTGTCCTCAGCTATAAGCTCAATCTCCATCTCATACTTCTTCCCAGCATCTCCCATGTTAAAAATCTGCACCGCGTTGTGGGGGAGTGCCTTAACGTAGGATTTCCTGGGTTTCTTCCTTGAGAATCTCGTCCAGCAGACTTTTCCAATACCCCTGCATGTGTGCGCAGGTCTCAATCCCATATAAAACACCTTAAAGTTGGAATAAAATTTTAGACGTGATAGTTTAAAAGGATTTGCCCTTTTCACCTCTCAAATCTCTCAGCATCTTGCATCTCATGCAGATTTCCTGCGAACTCAGTTCCCCGCATTCCTTGCATCTGATCGGAGTTTCAGCACTACTAAACTTTTCTTTGAGGACATCCCTCACGCTCATGAAGCTGTTGAAAACCCTGAACTTCGTGCCTGGAAAACCCTCCTCAACATCATTGAGAAATACCCTTACCTTATTCCTGAATGCTTCATGTGCATAGGGGCATCTCCCAAACTTGATATTCATACCTTTTATTATTGAATAAACTGCACTCTCCCTCTCAGGAATCCTTATCAATGGCTTTATCCTGTCAACAAAGAACTCGTGCTCGATTATACCCCCACTGGGGCCGAATCTGGCAAGCCTGAAAGGTTCATTCCTGAGGAAGTTCATAAGAACTGTCTGCGCCGCATCATCAAGGTTATGCCCCACCGCAAGCTTGTTAAGGCCCATCTCCCTAGCAGTTTTGTTGAGAATCCATCTCCTGAAAACCCCGCAGTAGCTGCACGTCCTCATCCTATCCTTTTTCCTTGCAATCTCATCAACAGTAATCCCCATCTCCCTTTTGAATGAGAGAATTCTGTGCTCCACCCCTAGCTTTCTGCAGTTCTCTTTTGCAACTTTTAGCGTTCCCTCCCTGTATCCCATTATGCCCTCGTCAACAGATAAGGCAACAAGCTCCACCCTCATGCTATCGCATATATCCTTCAGCAGATACAGCATCGATATGCTGTCCTTTCCCCCTGAAACCGCAACACCCACCCTATCGCCTTTTCCAATCATCCCGAACTCTCTTACAGTCCTCCTCACTCTCTTCTCAAAACTATCCACAAAGTGCTTCTTGCAGAGATTCTCATTCCCGTAAGGTAGGTAGACCACGGCATCTCTACTGCACTTGAAGCACTTAACCGCCATAGACAACACCGAATATCTCAACCCTGTCCTTTCCGCTTACCTCTTCCAATTCCGAAACCAACCTGCCGTTTTTCTTTGCCAGATGCGTCTCCCTGTTCACCCCAAGCTGGCGCATCAAATCAAGTATGTTCATTCCTTTTTTCAGCATAACCCTCACAGGCTTGCCGTTCAACTTCACCTTAAAAAAGACCATACATTAGTTTAATATATATTCTTCTTTAAAAAGAGTAATAGGAGGAACCATTTTTTTGAAGGGGTATCAATATGGGATTCTACAAGCTGGTGAAGGAGGCTTTTGAGAAAGAGCACAAGGAGCGCTCGCCACTCTATAAAAAAAGGCTTATTGAGTGGAGGAAGGCAGGGCGAGTCGAGAGAGTGGATAGACCCACGAATATAGCAAGAGCCCGAGAGTTGGGATACAAGGCAAAGCAGGGTTTCACAGTTGCTATAGTGAAGGTGGGCAGGGGTCGGAGAAAAAGACCCAAGCCAGACTTGGGAAGGAAACCATCCAAATCCGGAAGATTTTTCTCACCTGAGAAATCTCTCCAGAGAATAGCAGAGGAGAAGGCATCAACAAAATTCCCAAACCTTGAGGTGCTGAACTCCTACTGGGTTGGTGAGGATGGTAGCTACAAGTATTTCGAGGTTTTGCTGGTTGACGTAAACCACCCTGCAATAAAGAACGACAAATCCCTCTCGTGGATATGCAAGCAGAAAGGGAGGGTATACAGAGGCCTCACCAGCAGTGGTAAGAAAGGCAGAACTAGTTGAGCATAAATGCTCTCTTGTAAGGGGTATTCGCATGTGGGTGAGCAAAAGAAGAGAGATAATTGATCTGGCCACTAAAGATGTCATAACTACCGTTCCAACTACAACAATAAAGGCACTTTGCGACTTGATGATGAAGACCGGGAAGAGGAAGATACCCATAATCGACCCAATGCATCTTCTTAAAGGGATGGTGACCAGCACCGACCTCATAAACTACTTTGGAGGAGGCAGCAAATACCTCATAATGGAGAAGGATTACCAAGGAAACTTTCTCAGCGGAATAAATGCCCCTACCTCAAAAGTGATGACGGAATGCTATGACCAAGAAAGTCATCACAATAACGCCGGAAACTGCCATAAAGGATGCATCCAGAATAATGTGCGCAAACCAGCTAAGAAGGCTTCCTGTTGTCAGCGAGCACCAGATTGTGGGGATGGTTCGCTCATATGATATACTCAAGTTCATAAGCCATGCAGAATTCGCAAAGTTCCATACTCTAAAGGCAGAAGCAATTCTTAGCGAAATTGCAGCCAATGTGATGAGTAAAGACGTCTATACAATAGATGAAGAGCTTGATCTGGGTGAAGTCATACGACTCTTCAAGGAGAAAAGATACGGTGGGTTCCCCATTGCGAAGGGTGACAAGCTCATCGGCATAATCACCGAGAGGGATGTTTTCAGGGCAGTGTACTCCACCCTGAAGATGCAGTTCCCGAAGAAGTTCAACGAAATTGTATTCACACTATTCCACGAGAAGTGAGCCGCCCATGCCAGAATACTACGATTTGGGTGTGAGATTCTGGGAAGACGGTTTGGAGAAGCATGCCAATTCACTCGGTTTCAAGAGCATATGCAGCTTCTCAAAGGAAGGGAATGGCATAGAAATAAGGGCTCAGAGGCTGGAGGATTTGAAGCTTGGCACGCCGGGGAAAATAACCCTCCTCTCTTCGCAGAACCCAGAGCTTCTTAAAAAAGCATGCAGAAGGGATCTGGACATGCTGTTATTTGGAAGGTTTCTGCCTGATGTTGGCCTTGTGAGAATTGCAGCTGAAAACAAAAAGCCGTTTGAGATACCTGTATCTGTTTTGCTTGAAAGGAAAGGTGCCGAAAGGGCACTTCTCATGTCTAAGATAAGCTTCTTCCTCAAGATCTGCAACAAGTATAAGGCTGATTTCATCCTTACCAGCGGAGCTACAAATAAATTTTTCATGAAGTCACCGCCAGAGCTTGTCGCAATTGGGGAAGCGCTTGGTTTGTCGCATGATCAGGCAGTGAAATCCATTTCCATAATTCCTGAGTATATCCTGGAGAGATGATTGGATGGTAGTTCCCACACTGAGGCAAAAGAAGAGATATGTGCATCTAAGGTTTGAGTGCCCCTGCAATATTTCTGAGAATGAGGCGCAGGCCGAGCTTTATGGTGCGCTGCTGTCCTTCCTTGGGGAGCTGGGATTCTCAAGAGCCAACCCGAAGCTTGTTGAATTCAACAGCACTTCTAAATCGGGCATACTCAAATGTTCCAATGCAGAGATTCAGAATGTTAAAGCTGCTCTGGCCCTGGTGAACAGAGTAAAAGGGGAGAACGGGTGCATACGGATTCTGAAAGTTTCAGGCAGTGTAAGTAAACTCATGGACTAGATGCCTTCAGCCCGGAACCGCCGATGACTGAGCAGACGAAGGCGGAAGCACATATTTAATTTATGTGCAAAGCCGCAAAGCAGATAAGTATTTTAAACCTTAGATGTGAATTAATATCTGTAGAGTGTAGAGAGAAGAAGAGGTGAATTAATGTATCCGGGTTCTTCGCAGGCATATGACCGAGCTATAACAGTCTTCAGCCCTGATGGAAGGCTCTTTCAGGTTGAGTATGCTAAGGAGGCTGTGAGAAGGGGAGCTACGGCCATGGGCGTGGTGTGCGCTGACGGCGTAATACTTGTCGCTCACAAGAACATAGCTTCAAATCTGCTCGTGTTTGAATCAATGAAAAAGATATTCAAGGTAGACAATCATATTGCTGCAACTGCATCCGGACTTGTTGCCGATGCCAGGAGGCTTGTTGATATGGCAAGGCTTGAGGCGCAGAGGCACAGACTTCTGTATAGCGAGCCGATAAATGTTGAATCAGTCTCCAAGCAACTATGCGACACGATGCAGCTGTACACGCAGTACGGAGGAATGAGGCCGTTTGGAGTTTCACTTCTAATTGCGGGAGTTGACAACGAGCCAAAGTTGTATGAGGCTGAGCCAAGTGGCGCTCTGACCGGATATAAGGCAGACGCCATAGGAAGCGGTAAGAAAGAAGTTGATGAATTCTTCGAGAAGGAGTATAAGGATGGGCTCAGTGTGGATGATGGTATAAACCTTGCCATGAAGGCACTTAAGAAGACGACTGATTCGAAGCTTAAAGCCGAGAACGTCGATGTTGCTGTTATACTGAAGGGCAAGAGGCTCAAACTGCTCTCTGATGAGGAAGTGAACCGATACCTCTCCAAGGCCTAGTCTATGTGTTTTTTATGGTAAGCTTAGACAAAGCTATAATAGCCCGTTTGGAGACGCATGGGGAGAAATTTGAGATCCTGGTTGACCCCGATCTAGCTTACCTATTCAAATCCGGGAGCAAGAAGGACATAGTAAACATGTTGGTTGTTGAGGAGATATTCACAGATGCGAGGAAGGTTGAGAGACCGACCTCGGAAGTGCTGAGAAAGGTTTTTGCTACAACAGACGTCATGCAGATAGCCGAAACAATACTCAGGAAAGGGGAAGTTCAGCTTACAACGGAACAGAAAAAGAAGATGATGGAAGAGAAAAGGAAGAAAATTGTGGCGATTCTCGCAAGGGAATGCATAGACCCCAGAACTGGTGCACCGCATCCACCCCAGAGGATTGAGAAGGCAATGGAGGAAAGCAGGATCCATGTTGACCCATTCAAGGATGCAGAAGCCCAACTTAATGAGGTTGTTGGTGCCCTGAGGCCCATCTTGCCTATGAAGTTCGAGAAGGTGAGGATTGCTGTTAGGGTTCCTGCAGAGCACGCCCCGAGAGCGTATGGCACCCTGAAGGAGTACAGCATACAGAGGGAAGAATGGCAGTCAAACGGTTCCCTCATAGTGGTCGTTGAGATGCCCGCTGGTCTTCAGGGAGAGTTTTATGATAAGATAAATAAAATAACTTCCGGAAGTGTTGAGACAAAAATTGTGAAGTGATGGTGAGATAGATGACAAAAATAGTTGTTCCAGGAGAGTTGGTTGCAAACTCACCGCAGGGAATGGAGTTTGCATTTGTTGAGAATGGCAAGACATATTCCTCAATTTTGGGGCTTTTTGATGAGGCAAATCCCAAACTCATACCCCTTGAGGGAGCTTACATACCAGTGCAGTACGATATTGTTGTTGGCATAATCGAGGAAGTCAAGTTTGCTGGCTACAATGTCGATATAAACTCCCCCTACAAGGGATTCCTATCCGCAAAGGATTCGAGGTATGAATACGAGCTTGGCGACGTCATATCAGCCAAAGTGAGGGAAGTTGACGAAGTTAAGAATGTGGACTTGGAGGGCGCCAGGAAGCTGGTTGGCGGCGAAATTTTGGAGATAAGCTCTGCAAAGATTCCGAGAGTCATAGGGAAAAAGAACTCTATGCTTGATATGATAAGGGCAGCAGCGAGAAGCGAGATATTCGTTGGTAAAAACGGCAGGATATGGGTAAAGGGAGGCAACTCCGCTCTTGCTGTAAGGGCTGTCCTCAAGGTTGAGAAGGAGGCGCATACAACTGGTTTGACTGAGAGAATAAGCGCTTTCCTAAATGAGGAGGTCAACAAATAGGTGGTGATAATATGGAGAAACCGAAGTTGCTTATTGATGGGAAAAGATGCGATGGGAGAGCGATGAATGAGCTAAGGCCTTTGAAGATTCAGGCAGGTGTGCTGAACAAGGCCGATGGTTCCGCGTATATCGAATGGGGCGGGAATAAGATACTCGCAGCAGTATACGGGCCGAGGGAGTGCATCCCGAGGCATCATGCCAGCCCCTACAGGGCAGTTATACACTGCAGATATCTCATGGCATCCTTCTCAACGCTCGATGAACACGGAAGAAGCGGGCCAAACAGGAGGTCAATAGAGGTATCCAAGGTGATAAAGGAAGTTTTTGAGAATGTTGTGGTAACTGAAAAGTTCCCAAAAACTGCGATCGATATTTTCATAGAAGTGCTTCAGGCTGATGGGGGAACCCGATGTGCGGGAATAACCGCTGTGGCTGTCGCGCTTGCGGATGCTGGAATTCCCATGAGGGACCTGCCCTGTGCTCTCGCAGTCGGTAAGATAGAGAATGAAATAGTGGTGGACTCTGGCAAGCTTGAGGATAACTACGGTGATGGGGATATGCCCATTGCCATTGCGCCAAGGAACAACGAGATACTGCTGCTCCAGATGGATGGAATGTTCACGAAAGATGAGCTGAGGAAGGCATTTGAGCTTGCCTACGCAGCCTTCCCGAAGATAAATGCATTGCAGGTGGAAGCTCTCAGAGCACACTATGCAGTGAAGAAGGACGAGGTTGGTCTTTAGAGGGGCGATGTAGATGGAAATACTAGATGAGATAAAAAAGGATTATATCATCGATTTGATGAAGAAGAACAAGAGGCCTGATGACCGGGGCTACTTGGACTACAGGCCATGCACTGTTGAAAAAGGGATATTTGAGTCTGCAGAGGGAAGCGCACGAGTGAAGCTTGGAAAGACTCAGGTGGTCGCAGGAGTCAAGATAGAAATGGGCACTCCATTCAAGGACAGGCCAGAGGAAGGGGTGCTCTCCACAACTGCAGAACTTCTTCCGCTTGCCTCCCCGACATTCGAGCCCGGCCCGCCCGATGAGTGTGCAATTGAGCTCGCCAGGATTGTTGACAGGGGAATAAGGAGCAGCAATACAATTGATCTTGAATCGCTCTTCATAGAAAAAGATAAGGTGCTCATGGTCTTTGTCGACGTCTATGTCCTTGACCATGACGGGAACCTCATAGATGCATCGGCACTTGCCGCAATGGCTGCGCTGCTTAATGCAAAGGTTCCAAAGATAGAGGAGGGTAAGCTGATAAAGGCAGAGCGCATAGACAATCTTAAGATAACGCAGAAAGTTGTCACCTGCACTTTCTCAAAGATAGGCTCCCAAATAGTTCTAGACCCCAGGCTTGATGAGGAGAAGGCGATGAGCGCGAGACTTACGCTGGCAACTACTCCAGAACACGTATGCGCAATGCAGAAGGGTGGCAAAGGCGCTTTCACGAGCGATGAACTTATTAACCTTGTCGACGTATCATTTGAGAAGGGAAACGAGCTGAGAAAGCTTCTGGATTGATGGAGGTTGAGCCGATGGCCAAAGCAAAGGTAAGGTATGGAGCAGAGATGAGAAAGAGAGCCGATTCTGTAGATAGGCAGAGAGTTGCCAAGTACGCATGTCCAACATGCGGCAAGATAAAGGTCAAAAGAGCTGGTCATTCATTATGGAAATGCAGGTCATGTGGGTCTACGTTCGCTGGTGGCGCGTATTCATTAACAACGGCAGTTGGTGAGACAGGCAGGAGAATAATTGCCGATGTGAAAAAGAGGTAGTGTTTATGTACATCTGCTGGAAATGCAAGAAATCCATAAAACAATTGGACGAATCATTCGTCAGATGCCCCTATTGTGGTTGCAGGGCACTTTTCAAGGAGAGACAGCCCATAGCAAAAGAAGTGAAGGCTGACTAGATGGGAGTTTATATAACAACGAGCAAGAACCCATCTCCCAAAACTAGAACCTTTGGTGAGGCGCTCTCCCGCTTGGTGCCCATGTCCGTCAATGAGCGGAGGGGTAGCAAGAGCATAGAGCAAATTTTCAAGAGGGCAAAACTGCTTGGAAAGAGCAGGGTATTATTCATATACGAGAAGAATGGAATTCCATCTAAACTGTGCTTCATGAAGGTTATGGCGCATTCCTGGCAATGGATTGGCGAAGAGATTTCAATCATGCAATTCCGCCTCCATAAGATACCCCGAGAATTGCCTTCCGAGCTGATAACAAAAGGTGATAGAGGGAAAGAGTTTGGGGAGCTTTTTGACTCCTGCAAACCCGAGGGGGATGAGTTCGTTGAACTCAAATGCGACAGGCATAAGCTTTCCTTCTCATACGAGAACAAGCTTCTCATGGAAATGGAGTTGGTCTGATGAAAACAACACTTGAAATTGAGTTCAAAGATTCAGGTGCTGCAAAAAAAGCGCTTAACTCTCTCAAGCAGGAGACGAGCTTCAGGAAGAAGAGCACTGCCAGCATGAAGATTAGGGGCAAAACTCTGGTTATTGAGATAGAGGCAGGCACCTTTCCTGCAATGAGGGCTACTGTTCACTCATACCTCAGGCTTTTAAATGTGGTATTCTCTGTTATAAACATAACAAAAAAGGTGATTCAGGATGGACATACCAAAGGAAGTTGAGCATGACATAAATGAATTCCAGACAGTGCAGAACCAATTGCAGATGATACTGGTCCAGAAGCAACAGCTTAAGATGCAGCTTGAGGAGATAGATTATGCATTAGAAGAGCTTAAGGGGAAGAGCGGCAAAGTATTCAAATCAATAGGCTCTGTGCTTGTAGAATCAAATTCCGAGGATGTTACCAAGGAGCTTAATGATAGGAAAGAGACAATGAAGGTCAGAACTGGTGTCCTCGGGAAGCAGGAGGAGAAGCTGAGGAATAAGCTCGTTGAACTCAAATCCAAAATAGAGAAAGCAGCTGGAGAGATGGGTGCCGCGTGAATGAAAGCGATATCCGCTCTGCTCAACTCAGTTAAAGGGGAGAAAGCCCTCATTCTAGTCCATTCTCTTGCCGATCTGGATGCTCTTGGGAGCGCATTCGCTCTTCAGTCATTTCTAAGGAACTCTTCAATAATCGCTTCCGACATGCCAACTGCAAAGGCCAGGAAGCTGCTAAAGTTCCTGAACTCCGAAATAAGTGTCGGAGGAAAGCTAAACTGTGATGTGCTTTTCATACTGGATACGAATTCCTATGACATGCTCGGTGAACTTGCAGATACGGTAAAAAAGTTCAAAGGAAAGATATTCCTGTTGGATCACCATTCAATACATCCGGATTCAATAAGGGCAGATCATCTTCTAGTAGACAATAGATACCTTTCGACATCCGAACTGGTCTATGAGCTGCTAAAAGAACTCAAATTCGAAATTTCAGAGAGGGAGGCAGTATGCCTCCTATGCGGAATTATTGATGACTCCGCAAATTTCAAGAATGCAAACAGGAAGACATTCGAGAATATAGCAAAACTGCTTGGGAAAACTCATCTTGAATACCCCCTCATCCTAAGGCTTACCGAACCGGATGATGACATATCACAAAGAATAGCGCTTCTGACTGCATGCAAACGTGCAGAAGTTGAGAGACTTGGCAATTACCTAATAGCAAAATCCATCGTAGGCTCCTTTGAATCCAAAGCTGCAGAAGCTCTTATAACAATTGGGGCTGATTTCGCATTTGTCGGCTGTAACAGCAAGGACGAAGCCCGAATATCCGCTAGGATGAGAGGTCGTTTGGAGAAGGAGTTGGGCATAAACCTTGCAACCCAGGTTATGGAGAAAGTTGGCAGAACTCTCAAAGGCAGCGGCGGAGGGCATGCATGCGCTGCAGGAGCTGACGGCCATAACAGGGATGCGTTCGAGGAGGCAATGAACGAATGCATCACTCTTACAAAGGAATTGCTGGAGAGGAAAGCAAATGCCAAAATCTGAAGTTGAGAGAAAGGTTATGCTTTTTCACTATTCTTTCATGCACATCTTCCTTGCTGTAACTACATGTCCAATGGTTATGTTAACACTTCTGCAATATGGCATATTGGATGGACAATCTGAACTTTGGTTGCAAAGCTTATGGCAGAGCAAATCTCCTTCTTGGTCACCGCATGTTTCTTTAACCCCTCTTTCATAGGTGCAGTAGCGTGAATTATAGCATGAATAATTCTCCGGGCAGTCAACATCCGAAGTGCATGGAATTGAAGTTGAGCAGATATACTGACATTTGCAGTTTGGGAAGGTACCTGAGGTATTGCGATAACCCACACATTCTATATGCGGTATTCCATAACAGAACTGGTCGCATGTTGGGCATATTCCTCCATAAAGAGCCTCTGCTTGACACTTGTAGGTATGCCCCGGATAGGAGCTTTGATTCACATAACAGCAATTCCAGTTGAGTCCTTCTGGACCTGCGCAAGGCTCATACCTGTATCCATTACTAATACAATATTCCTCAGCTAGATCTGAGACTGAAACGTTGCTGCATTTTGCAAGCGTTCCATTTGAATTGATATAAACACATTTTCCGTAATCACATTTTGCGGTAATACCAAGGCATTTTGGTTGCGGACAATCAGAGTCGCTGAAACACTCCCAAACAGGCGCAGTGCATCCCAGGAGGAAAACTGCTATGAAAGCAGTAGCAAGCATCTTTTTCATGAGGCGGTTTAGAATTATCGGATTAAAAAACCCAATGGTTGTTTCACTAGCTCTTGTTTCTAAATCAAAGCAATCTTAATATATTCCGACTATTTAATACGTATATGAATCGGAAAACTTTCTATCATACTCAAGAACATCAAGTTATGCTTTTTCTCAAGAAAATACCACGTGGAAAAGTTGCCACCTACAAAAGTATCGGGGAGAGATTCAATCTTCATCCCAGGGTAGTTGGGTTGATAATGAGCCGAAATAAGCATCCAGAGCTGTTCCCATGCTTCAAGGTTATAAAGTCGGATGGTGGGCTTGGAGGCTATTCCGGAGTCAGCGGGTTGAGAAAGAAAGCAGAGCTTCTCAGAAAAGATGGAGTTAAATTCGAAAAGCGGATAAACCTGACGAAATACTTGTGGAGTTAGATTTCCTCATTTGAACTATACAGCTACATCTCCAGAATTCTCTTCAGCGCCTTGTCAGTAGCCCCCTTTCCCTCCTCGCTGAGCAGAGAATACAAGCTTTCAACATCAACATTGGACTTGAACCCGTATTTCTTCAGCTTTTCCTTCAGGATTTCTATTCCCATCTCCTTTACAGAAAGCCTGCTTTCCCTGAGGTTCCTCAGCTTCTCTATTCTCTCCTTGAGATTATCGAACTCCAGATTCTTGTCAATTTCAACTATTGCTCTGCTCTCGAACTCTTTTACAATTGTTGCAGTATCCAAATCCGATGGGTTCAAACCTTTCGCCACGGTCCCCCTGAGCTTGATCTTTATTACTGGCTTAACAGCAGTTCCATCCCCCAACAGCTTCTCCAAACTCTTTCTTGTCTTTGTAGCAACTTCCTCCAACCCCGCTTCCTTGAACTCCACCTCCTCGTAGAAGAAAGGCCTGCTCTGGATTTTGTGGAACTCTGCTTCGTTTTTTTCCGTATCGAAGATGAAAAACCCTTTACCCTCAACCTCATCCTTCCTCATCTGAGTTATAACAGTGCTGCCTGGAATCAACAGGAATGCCCCGCTATTCAGTTTCTCAACAATCTTGGTGTGCATATGGCCGCATAGGTACAAGTCAAAACCTTTTGGGAGGTCCTCCATCCCCATAAGCCCCTCCCCGGGCAGGAATTCCTTCATGCTCTGGTGGAATAGAAAGATATTGAAAGCGCCTTCTACAGGCTTTGGTGAAATCGCATCCAAAGTTCCCTTTGCATACTCCTCCGGAACTCCACCCATTCCCTGTATTGCAATCTTTTTCCCCTGCTTCTCAAAAACTGCTGTCGCAGCGTGCACATCTACCAGAAAGCCTGCCTCCTCCAGCAGCTCCACCGGGTTGACAAGCTCCTTTGTCCTCCTCTCATGGGTCCCGTGTATTGCCACAACCGGTACCTCAGCATAACTTTTCTTTCCGTCCTTGCCGTTGTAGCTCAGCAGCTTTGCTTCCCACTTCTTCCCCCAAGAAGTTCTGAAGAGCTTGAAGGATCTGGCCAGAACCTCCTGTTTCGGTGTCCTAGTGTCAAATATGTCCCCCAATAGCACTACCAAATCAGCTTCGTTGCAAGCTTCCGAAAATGCCCTTTCAGCCTGCTCAAAAGAGTCATCTATGAACTTCTCGTATCCAAGATGGAAGTCCGCTAGCACAGCAATTTTCAATTCATCACCATTTTCACTTCTCTTTCCCCTAGTAGCGCCAGAGGCCTGTAGACGGGAACGCCAGCAACTGCATCTAACCTAATCATCTCACTTAACTTCTGGTGCTTGCAGAGTGATTCACCGCTCACAACACCAAGAGCGTCATTCTCCCTCGCAACCCTGCCGGCCTCCTCGAATAACTTCTCCTTTGATATTTTATTGTGCTTTGAACTTAAATTATACGTCTCCATCTTTCTTCCGATATGCCACTTCTCCAGTTTCTTCGCAATTTTGAGCCCTCTTTTGTTGCTGCATATCACTACCAGCCCGCATCCTCTTCTCGCCATCATCCATGCTGCGTTGTATGAACTCATATCGCTGATTACTGCGACTACCTTGCCCTGGCTCCCAAGAGGCATCCCGCCGCATGCTTTTATGCGATTTCTTGAGATGAACGCCTTCTTCATCCTCACATCAACAAATATCTCTTCAGTGGGCTCCTCGAGATCTACTTTCAGCTTCCTGCTTCTGAGTTCACTAAGCATTCTTGCCCCTGCCTTTACCCCTATATCACTGCTAGTAAAATTGTGCTCGCCAAATCTTCTCGCTCTTATCGCAAAAGAGGAGCCTTTCCTGAATTTCCTGCCAATCCCGACGCACTTCTCAACAATT
>JAPLWT010000015.1 GCA_026396455.1 Microcaldota archaeon
ATTATCTCCCCTGCCCCAATCCTCTTGGCAACAACGAAGCCTGCCCCGTATTTCATCTCACCGTGGGTAACAGTCGGCCCATCCTCAATGATGAGCACTCTCTTTCCCTTCACCATGTTCGGGTTGTCAACAGTTATCTCCGAATCCGCCTCAATTATCTTGGCATGCGGGTTGAGCATTTTCACATTGCTTTTCACAAGCTCAATGTTCTTTGGCTCTGCGCTGTCAACCTTGTTTATCACAACCACGTCCGCTAGCCTCACGTTGGTCTCCCCGGGGTAGTAGAGCAGCTCGTGCCCTGCCCGGTGCGGGTCTGCAACGACTATGCTTAAATCGGGTTTGATGAAGCTAGTGTCGTTGTTGCCCCCGTCCCACACAATGACATCCGCCTCCTTCTCTGCCCTCTTGAGAATTTCCCCGTAATCAACACCTGCAAATACGACTGTCTTGTTATCAATGTGCGGCTCGTACTCCTCCCTCTCCTCAATTGTTGTCTTGTGCTTGTCCAAATCCTGGTAGGTTGCAAACCTCTGCCAAATCTGCTCCTTCAAATCCCCATACGGCATTGGGTGCCTTATGGCAACCGCCTTCAAACCCTTCTCTCTCAGCACCTTGCAAACCTTCCTCGAAGTCTGGCTCTTGCCGCTCCCCGTTCTCACGGCGCAGACAGAAATGACTGGCTTTGTGGATTTCAGGAAAGTCCTCTCGCTACCAATTATCTTGAAGTCAGCTCCGGCAGCATTCGCTATGCTGGCTTTGTGCATGACCTCAACATAGTTCAAGTCGCTGTAGGCCAGATCCACCTGGGTCACGCCATACTTTTTTATCAAATTAGTAAGCTCGCTCTCGGCGTATATTGGAATCCCCTTGGGGTAATTCTTGCCCGCAAGCTCTGGCGGGTACATTCTTCCTTCAATATCAGGTATCTGGGCGGCTGTGAAAGCTACAACCTCGTACGAATCGTCATTCCTGTACAGCATGTTGAAGTTATGGAAGTCCCTCCCCGCAGCCCCAATTATTATTACCTTGGTCTTATTCCCCATCGGCTCACCCAATACCCTTCCTCCGCAAAAGTTATTAATCCTTGCCAGATTGATAAAGAATATTAACTCAGGATGAGCAAAAATAAACATGGAGAAAAAGCTCACTTCAGCTTCAAGGGAGAGCATCCAGGACGCTGTTCTACTCTACGGGCCCAAGGGGGTTGAAGGCAGGCTGGTCGAACTTCTTGGCGAGAAGAGAATGGAGCTTCTCGGGGCAGTTCTGAAAATCGTAAATTCAGAAAAGAAGAAAATAACAGTTTTCTATCCATCATCCGGTCCAGATGTCGCCAATGTGCTGGTTGCCACGCATGCGACTACGCTACACTTGGCTGACAAAGACCAGCACACAGATGGCATAAAAAAAAGGATAGAAGACATAGGGGGGCGCATTCAGAAGGTATCCTACTCGGGAAATAAAAGCGAGATAGACTTCGAGTGGGCTGGCGAGGACAGAAAAGTCATACTCCACCAAATTAATATTGACAAGAGCAATGTCGATAAGCTGCTGGCGGAAGTCGGGCAATACGACGTCTACTTTGAGAAGAAGTCCGAGCGTTTGAGCAGCGACCCCGAAATCAGGGAGAATTTCGTGGGCAACCTCGAGACTGGGGGTCATGCAATCCTAGACTATGAAGCCGAAAGGCACATAGGTTTTGAAAAAGAGCAACTTGACAGCAAGTACGACGGGGAAAATTACCAGTACGGGGATGGCCGCATGAGAATCTACCGCAAACGCAGGAGTGTTAGTGGCGTGGTCTGTGTAATGCGCTTCAACGAGGCATTCTCAGATGCAGTATACAGGCGCAATGGTGGGTATTCTGGTGTGGACGACAGCGCGCTGGAGAGTCTTAGGAAAGGGGGATACGAGGCCGATCTCGCCAAACTGAAGGCTCTTTATGATGCCATACCAGAAGGGAAGGAGAAGGCAAAGATCAAGGCAGAAATTGTAAAAGAGCTGCATGAAAAGGAGATAGATATATCAGAGATTCTGGATACTAGACAAAATATTCAGAAGCAAATAGCGTACTTAAAGAGTACGAGGGCACTTACACCAGAAGCGTACGAAATGTTTATGGAACACAAGGTGCAGAAACCAACAGAGCAACAGCTGAATGAATTTAGAGAGGAAGGAAATAAAATATTCAAAAAAGTTTTCAAGGACTGGGTCTAAGCAGCTCCCTTTTCAGGCTTCTTTTTCTTATCCTCTGGCTGAGGAGCCAGTTCCACTCTTACTCTTGGAAGCTGCATGGGCGGGGAGAGCCTTACGGGTTGCACCACGAAGGTTCCGCTAATCCCGCAGGTGTAGCTTACACTGTTGAGCACTACCTCTGCAAATTCCGCGGGCAGCTTCTTTGACTTCTTCCACATGTCCTCTATCTCCTTGCCCTTGCTCCTGTCCTCGCTTGCGTAGAGCACCCCAGTGATTTTCAGGTGGCCTACCTTATCCTCATAATCCACAGAAAACGTGTATTGGATTGTGATGCTATCCCCCTTCACTGCCACGTCATCGATTGCTATGTTAATGTTCATTCCGCCAACTGCTCCTTCCTTGTCCCTCTTTGCCTCAACGGAAACTATCTTTCCACCTGTTATCATTCTCTCACCTCATCGCTATTTTATCGCCGACTTTCATGATAATCGGCTTTACCCTGTTGCTTTCAACCTCTCTAGCAAACTCGCTTAGGTTCTGCCGTACCCTTTCAGAAGTGTTATAATGCATGGGTATAATATACCTGCAGTTTATCTCCTTTGCGGCTTTATACGCAGAATACACGTCCATGGTGTAAGTTCCGCCTATCGGAATGAGCGCATAATCCGCCGTTATGTCAAACATCTCTCCGAACTCATAGGTATCCCCGGCATGGTAGACGCTCTTCCCGCCCTTCTTCACTATATAACCGACGGGGCATGAAGACTGGGGGTGGACCGCTTTCACAACCTTGATCTCAACCCCTTTCACCACGAACTCATCACCGACAATTACCTCCATTTTATTCTCGCTTGGAATCTCCAGCTCCCTCAGAACGCAGTGCGGGGCTATGACTAGGGCGCCTGTCCTCGCAACAACCTTCTCAACGGTGCTCTTCTCCAAATGATCCCTGTGCTCGTGGGTTATCAGTATCAAATCCGCTTTGTCGATATCCTCAACTCTTATCGCTGCGGGAATATCCCTCCTCGTCCCTCCCACCACAACATTCTCCAGAAACAAGTCTATATAGACGAAGACGCCGTCTAGCTCTATCTCAAACCCCGAATGCCCAAGGTACCTTAGAAAGCTCATATTCCTTCCCAGATAATATAGCTCAGGTTGAAAATTTAACTCTTTGCATAACCGGAATTTCCTGCCCTTTATAAAACACTTACAAAAGAATAACAACAGGAAAAATCCTAACTTTAGCGATGGAATGCGAAGAAGCAACAGAACATTTATATCTACTAAACCCATATACCTCAGATGAGAATATGTCATATATCTTTAGACGAAAACTCTGCATTCTCTTCGTGCTTGTCCTGCTTGCGCTAGCCGTCAGGGCAGACTTTCACGATCTTTCGCTCAGCGTTACTGTGAAAATCAACACAAATGGCTCTGCTCACGTGACGGAGAGAGTAAGGCTAGCGATCGACCCAAGCTCGGTAGACATTTATAACCAGAGCATGTACTCGAGGAACCTCACCATAATGGACTGGCAGCAGATAACAAGCAGCAAACTGCTCAGACAGCACATATTCTCGCCAGTTTCCGTAAGCAACATAAAAGTTGTCCCAGAGAACCTCAACAGCTACTCTTTTTCAGCAACATCCGCGGCAGTGATAAGGCTGGATTATGAACTCGAAAAATTTGTGCCGATCAACCAGACGGGCCCAAGGACACTTCTCTACACATTCAACAGATCCTCCTTCTCTTTCGAACATTCGCCAAGCGGTCAGATACTCCCCCAGGATACTGAACTCACCATAATCATACCTCCAGATTCGATAGTCACAAGCATCTCGCCAGATCCTGACGAGCCGTCAATAACGAGGGACTACCTAGGTCAAGTGATGGGGGTGAGCAACTTCACTTGGAGAGGAACAATACCGCTCATGGACTTCGAGCTGACATTCACAAGGGAGGAGCCAATAGGTGCCGAGGTGAGCAGATTTTTCGATAGTATCGAAATGAATGCATTATCCTTCATACTCTCCACGCCAGGCATCATCCTAACCCTGCTTGTATTGATTGCAGTGGCTTACCTTACCCTCCCCAAGAGGTAGCATATGCTTCACCAATACGAGAAGCTCGTTCTGCATTCCCTAAAAGCGGGCAGCAAGACTCTTGACGAGCTTGCGGATAGCACGGGCTTAAACAAGGATTCCGCGAGCAGAGCATGCTACTGGCTGAAGGATAAGGGCGCGGTGGAAATCCATGAGACCGTGACCCAGGGCTTCAAGCTCGGAGAGGAAGGAAAAAAATTCCTCGAATCCGGCTTCCCAGAATTCAACCTTATAAAGAAACTTCATGCAGGAAAGGCTTTCAGTGAGCTCAGCGATGAGGAGAAGAGGATAGGCCTGCCATGGGCGAAGAGGAAGGAGTGGTTGGAAATCGAGGGAAACATATTCAAGCTAAGCAAGCTTGGAGAAAAAATACTGCGCGAAGGGCAGAATGAAGTTTTAATGCTTAAGAAAATCTCCGAGGCGAAATCACTGGGAAAGGAGGATATAGATGCGGTGAAGGCGCTGCTTGGGAGAGGGGATGTGCTGAGAACTACAGAGAGCAAGCAGCTCTCACTCTCCATCACGAAAAAAGGCGAGGGGCTTGCCGGGAAGGAAGCTGCGGATATACATGGGGAGATTCATCTTCATGGCGATGTTGGCGCTAGGAAACTGGTCAATACTTTAACCAAGGAAGACATCACTACGGGCAGGTGGAAAGAGAAGGAGTACAGGGAGTATGACGACTCTCCTGTCGAGAGATCCCGCCCTGGCAAGAAGCACCCGCTTAGGAAGGCCATAAGCAGGATAAGGAAAATATTCCTGGAGCTTGGCTTTGAAGAGATGGAGGACAGGCTGGTTGAATCCTCATTCTGGAATTTTGATGCGCTATTCCAGCCGCAGGACCACCCCGCGAGAGATTTGATGGACACGTTCTATCTGTCGTCCCCCGAAAAGATTTCCCTGCCCAAAGACGAGGTTGTTGATAGGGTGAAGAAAGCCCACGAGGAGAAGTGGAAGTACAAATGGAGCAGGGAGGTTGCAGAACAGGCAGTACTAAGAACGCATGACACTGCAATCTCTCCGCAGTACATGCTGAAAGTGAGGAAGGGGGAGAAAAAAGCGCCCGCAAAATTCTTCGCTGTTGGAAGAGTGTACAGGAACGAAGCGACGGATTTCAAGCATTTGAGCGAGTTCTACCAGGTTGGGGGGATAATTGTTTACGAGGATGCAACATTCAGGGACTTGCTGGGCTTGCTGAAGGAGTTCTACAGGAAGCTAGGTTTCGAGAAGATAAGGTTCATACCGAACTACTTCCCGTATACCGAACCGAGCGTTCAGGTTGAGGTGTACTACGAGGATAGGAAGCAGTGGCTTGAGCTTGGCGGTGCGGGAGTCTTCAGACCAGAAGTCTGCCTGCCAACATGGGGCAAGTATCCCGTACTGGCATGGGGCCTGGGCCTTGAGAGACCGGTTATGCTTATGATGGGAGTGAAGGACATAAGGCAGTTCTACAGGAACGATGTTTCATGGCTTAGGGAAGCAAGGGTGTAAGTTTGGCGTCGGTTTGTTTCTCAAAGAATGAGCTTGAAGCTCTTCTCGGTAAAGGAATCAAGCAAGCTGAGTTGGAGAGCATGCTTCCTTCAATTGGGTTGCCCGTGGAAAGCGTTGAAGGGGATTCAATTTATGTGGATGTAACCCCAAACAGGCCGGACTTGCTCAGCATTGAGGGAATAGCACGAGCACTTTCGACTTTCATGGGCGGGAAGCCAAAGCATTACAGCGCAAAGGACTCCGGAATCAAGCTGCATATCGATAATTCTGTTCTGCCTGTCAGGCCTTTCATAGTCGCTGCAGTTGTGAAGAACGTAAAAATCGACGAGAAGAAAATCGAATCGCTCATGCAGTTGCAGGAGAAGATACACGAAACTTACGGGAGGAAGAGGAGGAAAATCTCGATAGGGGTGCACAACCTGGATGCGGTCCAGCCCCCGTTCTTCTACAAGGCAGTTGAGCCCAGCAGCTACTCGTTCATCCCCCTTGACATGGAAAAGAAGCTGACTCTCTCAAAGATACTTGAGCTGCATCCGAAGGGGGTGGAATACGGCGGGATAATAAAAGAGTTCAAGAAATACCCGCTGCTGGTTGACAGCAAGGAACAGGCACTGTCATTCCCGCCAATAATAAACGGTGAGCTTACAAGGGTGGACGCGAACACGAAGAACATATTCATTGACGTGACGGGAACTGATGCGAATGCAATAATGGATGCCCTGAAAATAGTCTCTCTCGCGCTTGTTGACAGGGGAGGGGAGCTTTTCACCGTGGAAGTAATTGGAAAAAGGAAATTCGAGACTCCTGATTTGAGCGAGAAGGTCGTGGCCCTCCCTGCCGAGAAAATAAATAAAATGCTGGGAATGGATTTCACAGAAGCCCAGTTGCTGAAGCTGCTTGCCAAGATGGGTTATGACTCGTCCAACAAAAAAGTGAAAATGCCCTGCTACCGGGTTGACATAATGGACTGGGTGGATTTGGCTGAGGATGTTGCAATAGCGCATGGATACAACAACTTCCCCCCATCGCTTCCGAACTTCTTCAGCATTGGGCAGGAGAAGCGCTCGGAACTTCTTGAGGGAAAGGTCAGGGAGCTCATGGTCGGTTTGAACTTTCTGGAAGTTCTCTGTCCCAACCTGACGAATGAACAGGAGTGCTTCGGGAAGATGCTCGCAACAGAAAAACCGCATGTTAAAATAAAGAATCCGAAGGTCGAGGAGTACACGATGATGCGCCCCTGGCTCGCCCCGTCGCTCCTCAAGGTAATTTCAGAGAGCAAGCAGGCAGAGCTGCCGATAAGAATATTCGAGATCGGGGATGCGATCTCCCTAGAGGGAGCGGATGTAAAGCAGACAAGGAGTTTGGCATGCGTGCTGTATGACCCAAAGGCAACATTCAGCGAAATAAAATCTTTTGCAGATGCAGTTGCGAGGGAGATGGGTTGGGCAGTTGAAATGCGCCCCTGCGAGCATCCCTCTTTCATAAAAGGAAGGGCTGCAGAAATTGTCCACAAAAAGAAGAGAGTTGGAGTTTTCGGGGAGATTCACCCCCAGGTCCTCAACAACTTCCAGCTTGAGCAGCCTGTCGCACTGCTTGAATTGGACATTACTTCTTTCCTTTAGCTTTCGATGAAGTTTTCTTGCCTCCAATAATATATTCCATCTCCTCATCATCAAAATCAAAATAGTCCTGAACTTTTTGGGCATTACCGCTTTCCTTGCACACTGCACCCAGAAGCGGCATGAAAATTCCCACGGCATCCTTCGAGGACAGATGGCATTTCCCTCCAATCTTCAAGCCAACCGCCTTCCTCATTGCCCGCTCCGATCCATTTCACGAACATGTTCCTGTCGTCAACCCCCCGCATGACCGCTCTGGCTTCCTCAAACCCCGTTGCTTTGAAAACGCTTCTGACAGAGTCAAAGATGTTCTTCTCCCTGTCCCTCCACCCGATAATTACCGCAGAACCGACACTGCCTTCTCCAAGCGCCTGCAAGTCATTTATCGCTGACCTAAGGTCACCCGAGCTGTTGTTTGCTATACCCACAACAACCTCATCCGCAACTTTCATCTCTTCCTTGACAGCAATTTTCCTAAGAATAGAGGCAATGGTCCTTGAGTTCACCTTCCTCATTGGGATGACTGTTGAGGCAGTCCTTATGGACGCGAGAGTCGGCTTCCAGACATCGTTCGCAGTGAGGATGACTGGCTGGGTAGCATTCTTCACAACCTCCACTATCGCCTTGTTGCCTCCCCTATCGCTTCTCTGCAATCCATCAACTTCATCAATAAGCACAAGCCTCCTTCCACCAAAAAGAGTATCGGAGGTAGAAGCCTCGCCAACAATCCTCCTGACGCTCTGCTCATCCCTCAAATCGCTTGCATTCATCTCAACGATAGGCCATTTCATCGAACCCGCAAGCGCATATGCAAGCGCGCTCTTGCCAACTCCCGGCGAACCATGAATCAGAATGGGCCTTCCTGCCTTCCCCCTCTCCCAGTCAAACGCCCACCTCTTAATCCCCTCTACTGCTTCAGGATTCCCAGCAAACTCCTCGAGGTTTTTTGGGTGGTACTTGTCACTCAAAAGCATAAAGTAATTAAGTTCAGAGAATATTAAATTCATATGCTCATTGGCGTTGTAGGCAAAACAAACACGGGCAAATCCACATTCTTTTCCGCAGCTACATTGGTGGATGCTAAAATTGCCCCATTCCCTTTTACAACAATAGAGCCGAACCTTGGGAAGGCATATGTAAGATCACCATGCCCTTGCAAGGAGCTCAAGGTCAAATGCGCACCTAAGAATTCATTGTGCGAGGATGGGACGAGATTGATTCCCATAGACCTCATAGACGTTGCAGGGCTTGTGCCGGATGCGCATCTGGGAAAAGGGCTCGGGCTGAAGTTTCTGGACGACCTCCGCGCCGCAGATGCTCTCATACAGGTCATTGACGTATCGGGCACTACGGACTCGGAGGGGAACCCAACGGACTTCTATGACCCTGCCAATGAAGTGATATCTCTTGAGGAGGAGATGAGCCATTGGATAGCCAGCATAATAAAGAGGAGCTGGAGCAAGATAAAGGGAAAGAAGATGGATTCCATCGCAGGCCTCCTCTCCGGGCTGAAGATGACGCAGGATGATGCAGAGAAGGCTGCTGCAAAGTCGTATCTGCCAACAGAGGGCATAAACTGGAGCGATGAGGACATACTCGCATTTTCAAAAGAAGTGAGAAAGGTTTCAAAGCCCATACTCATAGCTGCCAACAAGATAGATCTGCCTGCAGGCGAGAGGAATTACCAGAATCTGAAGGAGAGGTTCAAGGACAGGATAATCATACCGGTATGTGCTGAAGCAGAGCTTGCGTTGAGAAAGGCGGACAAGCAGGGGCTGATACATTACGTGCCTGGAGACACTGATTTCAAAATTCTTTCACAAAATATTCCAGAAAAGCAGCTCTCAGCGCTCAATTTCATAAAGGAGAGAATTCTGAAGCGCTACAACGGAACTGGCGTGCAGGAGCTCATCAACAGGGCTGCCTTCGATTTGCTGGGCCTCATAGTTGTATACCCTGTTGAGGACGAGGGGAAGTTCTCAGACCATTTCGGCAATGTGCTTCCCGACGCCGTGCTGCTGAAGAAAGGCTCCACTGCGCTGGATTTGGCTGCGAGGGTACATACGGACCTAGCCAATAGCTTCATATGCGCAATAAATGCAAGGAGCAGGATGAAAATCGGCAAGGAACATGTCCTGGAGAACCGCGATGTGATACGGGTAATCTCTTCAGCCAGATAGCTTTAAATATGCCGTTTTACCACTCTTTAGATAGGTGATATTATGCCCGAAAAGGATACCAAAAAGTCTACGGAGGATAAGGGTCTGCTATATGTGTTAATTTACTTCTTCACATGGCTGACTGGGATAATCTTTTACATCATCGAAAAGGACAACAAAAAAGTCAGGTTCCATGCGCTCCAAGCAATACTCCTAGGAATTGTAATGATGGTGCTCAGCTTCACACTCATACTGAGTATCGTAAGTATATTCCTGTGGCTATATGGGCTGTACATCGGCTACAAGGAATCCAAAGGAGAAACAGTCAGAGTGCCTTACCTGGCTGACTTCGCGGACAAGTACGTCTGATTTATTTTTTTATTTTTATTATTCTTGTCTTTCCTTTCTTACTGTCCCCTCCCTCGCTTTCAGCAGTTATGAAGCCAAGTGAGCACAACTTATCTATATAGTTCCTTATGCTCCTGTCAGTTTCGCTGTTGAATTTCTCGTAAAGCTCGCTGCTGGTGACCTCTCCCCTCTCCTTAACAAGTTCATATATCTCCTTCTCCCTCCCCTCAAGTTTTCCTGCCCGTTCATCCTCCTCGCCAACCTCCTCAAATGCTTTCCTGACATCCTCTACGCTCACTTTGCCAGCGTTCCTCCTCTCAGCTATCTTGCCCGCTTTCCAGAGGAGGCTTATTGCAAGTCTGGCGTCACCATTCTTCTTTGCAGCCCTGGCCGCGCAGAGAGGTACGACATCTTCTGACAGACTTTCTGGATAGAACGCAAGCTTCGCCCTGCTTTTCAGAATACCCTTAAGCTCATCCGGGGAATACTGCTTGAATACAATCTGCTTGTTGACAAGGGAGCTCCTTATCCTCTGGTCCAGCTTTGTAAGAAACTCGCTGTTGTTGGTTATAGCGACAACCCCGAAATCAACCGAGAAGAGCTCCTTTGCTCTCGCCAAGTCATACAGCACTTTCTCCTCCTCATACTGACTGGCGAATAGCCTGTCAACCTCGTCAAGCGCAACTATCGGGGTCTTCTTCTCCCTTTTCAAAACTTCCCTTATCCTATCTGTTATCTCATCAGTTGATATCCCTCTCCTTGGGATGAATTCTCCAAGAGCCGATACTATGTTGTTCAGTATGGTGTGCCTGGTGCTTGATTCCCAGCAGTTTATGTATATCGGAATGACCTTCTGCGAGTACTCCTGAAGTTGCTTGAGCACATACCTCACGCTGGAGGTCTTGCCGGTCCCGCTGGGCCCAAGCAACAGCATATTCTCCGTCTTCTTGCCCTCGGCAGCTCCCCTCAAACTTAATGCAATCTCCTCAATCTGCTTCTCCCTATGAGGCATGACCTCTGGAAGATAGTCGGGCATGAGCACTCGCTCATCTCGGAATATCTCATTCTCCGCAGACATTTTCTTGAATATGTTCTCTGCCATAACACGCATCTATTCGCTTCACGGGATTAAAAGCGTTTAGGTACCCTCTCCAAAGCCTTAATACGCGGAAATACCGATAATTTATAAATGAACCATGCAATAATAGCATTATGAGACTCAAAATACTCCCCTTCATAGTAGCTTTACTTTTTTATATTAGTTTGGTGAGAGCACCCATACCCATAGGCCAAATTGATGGTTGTGCCAATATCGATCTCTCCGGGCAGTTTTTTCTCGGCAGCGATCTGGTAGGTGCCAATGTAACACCTACGCATCTCTTGACAACCGCATGCATACTCGTCTCAGAGCCAAACGTAGAGTTTGACTGTTTGGGTCATACGATAACAAATGATGTCAGCGGCAATACCACAGGTATCCTCCTGGACAGCCGCAATTCAACCCCGCTCACGAATATCACAATAAAGAACTGCCGGGTATCGAATTACACCTGGGACATATACGTATACAATTCAACCGAGAGCATAATATCAAATAACACTGCCAACCTCTCCGTAAACATTGGCTTTACAGTTGATAACAGTTCCTACATCAACGTGACTAATAACACTGCATACAACAATCCCGGTGACGGGTTCACTGTAAATGGCTCCTCATACAGCATAATAGCCAATAATATAGTCCGCAACAGCTCCAATGGCTTCATTTCCCATATCGACTCTTTCGAGAATTCATTCACAAGCAACAACGCCACTAACACCTCAGCCGCTTTCTACCTCTATCGCACGTACAACAACACATTCACAAACAACACAGCAGGAGATAACACTTGGGGCTTCTACATATACAATTCATCCTCCAACAACCTCACAAATAACACTGCATACGGTAACGCAGATGGTTTCTGGATCCAAATCAGTTCAGATTACAATGTGCTAATCAACAACACCGCCCGCGGCAATGATAATGATGGGTTTGACGTGCAAAATTCATCCTACAACAACTTCACTGCCAATACCGCATCTAACAATTCCGATTCGGGGATTGCCCTTTACTGGAGCTCTAACTTTAACAGCCTCGACGGTAACATTGCTTTGGCAAACGACTGGAATGGGTTCTATATATCCTCCAGCTTTAACAACACTCTTACGAACAACACTGCCTACGGCACCTCCGAATTTGGATTCAATTTGTTCCTCAGCTATGGAAACAACCTCACAAACAACACAGCGCAGGAAAGTGGAGAGTTTGATCTGTTCATTGACCCATTTTTCTGGAATTTTCTGAACGTCTCGTCAGCAAATGATATATACTGTAATAACATTGTGGAAAACCTCACAGGCTCCGGAGGTAGGCCCATAAACTACACAAATGTTTCAGTGAACTGGAATGACATAACCGCATCAGAAATTCTCCTCTGTAATGCTGATAACTCAAATCTCACCAATGTAACAATACAGGGCTCGGATACTCTATACAACAACGGCCTTATAATGAGCCGGACAAGCAACACGGTTGTGGATAGTTCCAACTCCTCCGACAATTTTATCGGCTTCGCGACGCTGTTCTCGCCAGACAACAACTTCACGAATAACATAGCTGATAATAACTGGGGCGCCGGATTCGCAGACTTTTTTGGCGCAGGAAATAGATTCGCCAACAACCTGCAGTCACGTAGCACCCAGGGCGGTTTCTTCATATTAGCCAGCAATGACTCAGTTTACATAAACAACACGGCATATGGCAACTTCATGGCCGGCTTCGCAATTCTTGATTATAGCAACAATACCCAACTTACAAACAACACAGTGTACAATACCTCTCAAGCCGGCGTAATGGTTGGAGAGTCGGATTTCACAATGATAACTGGTGACCATTACTATAACAATGATGTGGATTTCGCGGTGAACACAGATACAATGCTGGCTCCCCTGAACCTTTCGGAGGTCATCTTTGACAACCCTCTTGGAAACTTCCAAAACTACACAAACCTTTCCATAAACGATATCGTCCAACCCAATGACTCCTATGCGATAACCTGGAGTTCCCAGCCCGCCCCAACTCCATTCACAAAATCCAACTTTGGAAACAAGTTCATCAACATCCTAGCTACTCCCGAGGTAGTGATAGAAAATATAATCTGGCACTGGACTGATGCCGAGGCAGCTGGGCATTCCGCAGGCAACCTCGGTGTCATGAGATACAATAACTACAACTGGATGACTGCACCAGGGCAGAGCATGTTAAATCCAATCATGAATTACCTCTCAATCTCAAACCTAAACGAATTCGGGGTTTTCGGAATGTTCGAGTTTACTGGCCTACCCGCATATACTGGTGGGGGAGGAGCAAGCTGTACCAACACACTCAAAATATCAGTTGTGAGTACACTATGCCCAGACAACAAGGTGGTGGTGCAAGTTGACAAGAGCGATGGCACTCCTGTTAAGGCTGGGGAGATGGTAACCATTCAGGGAGGCATGCAGACGTATACTGAACACACTGATAGTAACGGGCAGGTTACTCTCACCATTCCAATAAGTGGCAGTTATAACGTGCATGCCGTTTCAGGATATTATTGCGGCGATTACACTCTTCAGTACATAGCGTGCTCTATAACGCCTGCAGGATGCAGTTCCAATGTTGCCTGTGCGGATGACCAGTATTGCGATTCAAGCACTGGCGCTTGCAAGCCAGTGGGATGCCCATGCGGAGAGCTCTATGCACACCAATGCCACCCCTACGCATGCTGCGTTGATTCAGACTGCAACAGCAATTATACCTGCGTAGACCACCAGTGCACAGCTGCAGTGAAGCCCGAATGTAACATCAATGACGACTGCAAGTACAACGAATACTGCAGCAATGGCAAATGTCTGCAGGTGCAAACTGGAAAATGTGGAAGAATCTCCAATCACGCTTGGAAGGACTACGAATGCTGCAACAACTCGGACTGCCAGTCGAGTGTTGTCTGCAAGGACCATACCTGCACTCAGGTCTACACTATAACAACAAACCCCACGGGGCCCATCGGGGAGAGCCACCAAATAAAGGTTATGCCTGCGGGTGCATACAACCTAAGCGTGGTAACACCAGACGGAAATACGAAGACTGTGCAGACCGACCAGAATGGCAATGCGGCATTTGTGCTTGAGAACGGGGGCACCTATCTCGTGTACCTCATAAAGGACGAGACAACAAAAGCCAGCGTGGAGGTCAATGCAGTTAACAATACATCTGCCGTGAAACCAGCTACAGGTGAGCAGCAAAACTTCCTCTACATAATACTCATCGTAGTGATTCTACTGGTTGCACTAATAGCTGCTGTGCTCCTGCTAAGCAGAAGGGGCAGAAGGAGATACTAAAGCCGTTCTTTTATTATTTCTTATGGTAATCTATAGTGGTAGTTAGAATGCAGTTCATAGCGGACTTCCACATTCATTCAAAATACTCGAGGGCAACCAGCCCCAGCATGGATGTGGAGAGCATATCAAAGTACGCAAAAATAAAAGGAATCTCGCTTGTCGGCACAGGAGATTTTACCCATCCTCTCTGGCTGGAGGAACTGAAGCAGAAGCTTAAACCTCTCGGGAACGGTCTGTTCGACTATGACGGAACGCTTTTCATGCTGACCAGCGAGGTCAACAACTTCTTCCACAGCGGAGGCAAGCTCAAGCAGGTGCACAACATACTCTTCGCTCCCTCCTTCGATGTTGTGGAGCAGATAAACGAGCTGGTTGGCAGCAAAGGGGATTTGAGGTCTGATGGAAGGCCATCGCTTGGCATGTCCGCAGCCGACCTCGTGGAGCTTGTCATGGGAGTATCGAAAGACTGCGCAATTGTCCCGGCGCATGTGTGGACTCCCTGGAGGTCAATATTCGGCTCTGCCTCAGGCTTCAATTCAGTGGAGGAATGCTTCGGGGACCAGAGCAAGCATATTTTTGCTTTGGAAACAGGTCTCTCCAGCGACCCCAAGATGAACTGGATGCTGAGCCCCCTTGACAAATATGCGCTCATCTCAAATTCCGATAGCCACTCGCCAGCAAAGATTGGGAGGGAAGCAAATGTTTTCGATTTGAAGGAGCCAACCTACCTGTCACTACTGGAAGCAATAAAGAAGAAGGACAGGGAAAAATTCAAGATGACTGTGGAATTCTTCCCAGAGGAAGGCAAATACCACTATGATGGGCATAGGAGTCACAACGTGAGATTCTCTCCGGAAGAGAGCATAAAGAACAACAACATCTGCCCGGTGTGCAAGAGGAAGCTCACCATAGGGGTGATGCACAGGGTGGCGGAGCTCGCTGACAGGAAATACGGCTACACCCCCCCAAATGCCGTTCCTTTTGTGCATGCCATACCGCTTGAAGAACTCATAGCAAGTGTGCGCGGAAAGGGGGTCGGCAGCGTATCTGTCCATAGCGAATACTCCTCCCTCATATCCTCTTTCGGGACAGAGTTCAATGCGCTGCTCACCGCAGAGAAGGATGAATTGAGGGAAAAAGCCCCAGCGGACATAGCAGATGCAATACTCCGCGTGAGGGAAGGAAAAGTGAAAATCCTTCCAGGGTATGATGGCGTGTATGGCGAAATACAGCTAAAGGAGGAAGCAGGGCAGAGCAACCTCTCAAAATTTTTCTGAGCAACAATTTTATTAACCACCGAATTCCAAACTTCTAGTATGAAGGAGGCAATGTTATACAATAAGCTAAATGAAAAAAGGGTCAAGTGCGCCCTCTGCTCGCACAGGTGCCTCATCCTTGACGGGAAGAGGGGGTTCTGCGGAGTGAGGGAGAACAGGGGAGGAACTTTATACTCCCTGGTTTACGGGAAATGCGCTTCCTGGGCGATTGACAAGATTGAGAAGAAGCCGTTCTTCCACTTCTTCCCGGGAACCGATGTCTTCTCGTTTGCAACAGTCGGATGCAACTTCAGGTGCCTGCACTGCCAGAATTTCGAGCTGAGCCAGGTGCACGAGATAGCCGGAGAGGACCTTTCACCAGCACAGCTCGTGAAGCTTGCAAAGAAGTACAACTGTACCGGGATGGCGTATACATACACAGAGCCAACAGTGTTCTTCGAGTATGCCCATGACACAGCTGCCCTTGCTAAAAAAGAGGGCTTGTACAACGTGTTTGTAACAAACGGCTACATGACCCCTGAAACAATAAAGGAGATGGGGAACATAGATGCCAGCAGGATAGACTTGAAATCTATGAATGACCGGTTCTACAAAAGGATATGCAGCGCATCAGTTGAACCCGTGCTGAACTCAATAAAGCTGCTGCATGCGAAGGGGCATATAGA
>JAPLWT010000025.1 GCA_026396455.1 Microcaldota archaeon
TTCTTCTTCAGAATAAAAACTCTCATCACTGAATTATGGACTCTGTGGGCAATCTCCTGCTGGGTTTGTGCATAAAGCCCATAATTTTTAATCATAAGCTGAAGAGTACTTTTTGTTGGGAAGTAACCAAAATCATTATGCATCTGCTTGCAATAATCAAGCAGTTCATTCCAGAGATTCTTTGCTAGCCAGAGGTGTTTGTTCAGAAGCTCCTCCTGCTTCTTTGATGGATATATCCTGAATTTGTAGGCTCTCATAGACGTTATTTACGTCTGTTTTTCTCTTTATAAACCTCGTGGAGGGGTAACTTTCCAGGTTCGCTTTCATCCCACCTCTAAAGAGTGTGGGATTTATCGCTCACTTTGTTAAATATGTGGCTTAGCTAACTCCCTTTCCGGAGTTTAATCAGTCAGGTAGCCCCAGTTTACTAAAGCTGCTCAGCGCTCCCTCTTCCCCTGGATGTATTCCTCAAGCATCTCCTTTGCGACATAATCCGGGTACTGTACCGGCGGAGCTTTGAAGAAATATGCTGAAGAGGCTATCAGCGCACCCGCTATCTTCCTGTCAAGGGCAAGCGCGCAGCACCTTATGGCATCGACCATTATACCTGCTGAAACAGATTTGTCGTCCACATCAAGCTTGACATCAAGCTTAACATCTATGTTGCCAAAGCTCCTGCCCTCGAACCTCATGCTTGCTATTTTCCTTGTTCCGAGCCAGGGCACATAGTCGCTCGGCCCTATCCTTATATTCTCATCAGTCAGTCTCTTCTCCTCCAAAACAGACTGCACAGTCTCCGTCTTGCTTATCCTCTTGGACTTGAGCCTTTCCTCCTCAAGCAGATTTAGAAAATCGGTGTTGCCCCCGAAATTCAATTGGTACATTCTATCCAGAGCAGTCCCCCTGTCTTTGAACAGCCTTGCCAGGGTCCTTGAGAGTATGGAGGCACCGAGCTGCCCCTTTACGTCATCTCCTAAAATGGGGAGCTTCTTCTCCTCAAATTTCTTGGCGAAGTCTCCAGAAGCTAGGAATTCGGGTATGGCATTTATGAACCCGCAGCCTGCATCGAGCGCTGCCTGCGCGTAGAATCTGGAGGCATCACAAGAACCCACGGGCAGGTAGTTTATGACTATCTGGGCTTTCGACCTCTTGATGACATCAGCAACATCAACCGGCTTCTGATTCTGGTCTATTGAAACTGCCTTCTTTAGGTAATCTCCCACCCCATCAAGCACGGGTCCCTTCTCAACCCACACATCTGACTTGGGAACTTCTGCAATCTTCACTGCATTATTCGGCTGCTGGAATATCGCCTTGCTCAACTCCTTCCCAACTTTTCTCCTGTCTACATCAAAAGCCGCCGCAAACTCTATGTCTGGGATTTTGTATCCGCCAAGGTCCACATGCAGTATGCCGGGTATCTCCTTCTCATCCCTGTCTCGGTAATATTCTATTGCTTGAACAAGGAAGGAGGAACAGTTCCCCACTCCAACCAGAGCCACTCTTATCTTTTTCAATTCACCACCATATTTTAATTTTTTATAAATATTTTATATAACTATATATATTTAAAGCTTTTATATATAAGCATATGGAAGAAAGCAGGCCTATGCATAGGCTCAGAAAAGCCCTCACAAGAGGCAATCTGTGGCTTTATGTGCTCTCCAAACTGAGAAGGGGGAGGGTGTATGCCTACGGCCTTAGCAAGGATTTGGAGCTGGATTACGGCTGGAGCCATGGGCTTATAACCGGCTACGTGGTTCTCTACAAGCTCGAGGCTGAGGGACTGATATCATCCGAATTCGAAGGGAGGAGAAAATACTACAAAATCACCAAGAAGGGAGTAAAGGAACTGATGAAAGCCAAGAGGTACCTCCATCAGCTATCAACCCGACTCTGATTCTTTTTTTGTGCAATCCAAACACAGTATTGCGCCATCGCGCCTAACAAATTTTATAGCTTTCAGGAGCTTGCCGCATATCGCGCATCTCTCTTCTTTTGGGAATAGCTGGCTGTAGCAGACAGCACACAGGACGTTATCAGGAGTTCCGAATGGTTTTTCATAAATCTTGGAGCCACATGACGAGCATACAAGGAAAGGCCTTGTTCTCTCCACGCATATCTCGCAAACCGGTTTGTTATGCACGTATCTGACTTCATTCGGGGGCATCTCATTCTTGCAGGAAGAGCACACCACCATACGTGCACCAAAAGGTTTCAGATTCTGCTCCCTATAGCATTTTAGGCATACCTTCTTCCCCTTGGGATCTGTCACTGACGGGCCGACTATCTCCTTCTTGCACAACACGCATGTCCTGGCAATCCTCTCCTCTATGAAGACTTTGTCGCAGCACCCATTACATAAAATCTTTCCGTTATGCGTGGTGTACTCCCAGTGTGCCACTTGCCTGCCGCATCGCGAGCAGTTTTCAAACTGCCCGTACTGTATTGAACACTCCCGGCAGAACCATCTGTTGTCGAAGAGGACCCCCAGGGTTGGGTCAAACTGCTTCTGGCATATGGAGCACAATTCCATGGATATGATTAGAGCGTAAATAGTATAATAGTGTATAAGTTACTGGCAATATACTATGCCCATTTTTTCAGCGCAGCTCTCAGCTCTTCGTGAGATTCTGCGTATTTTGCGAGCGATATTCCCTTCAAAGCAGCATCCAAGGATTGCCTTATGGCCTTGGCACCAGCTGCAGGGCTTTGCGGATGGCCCCAGAGGCCTCCGCCGAAGTTTATTATGAGGTCGTTTCCAAGAGCATTATATAATTTTGGAACAAGCCCGGGGTGTAACCCACCGGAAGCTATGGGCATGACTCTCTTCATTCCATAGAGATCGGATTTTAGGAATTCGTTCAGCTTTGAAACGTCCTCCTTGCCTCCCTCCATCTTGCCGAATACCGTTCCAGTATGCAGAGCGCTCACCCCAACCAGCCTCGAGCACTTTGCTATCACCATCATGGATATGCCATGTTTCTTGTTTCGGGTGAGAGCCGCGTGCATCGCCCGGTGACCATGCACTATCCTGCCGAAGTTCTGCTTCCGGATATATTGCAGTGCAGACCATCCCACGGTGAGCACATCAACCATTATGCATCTTCCCCCAAGTTCCTTGACTAGCTCAGCACGCTCTAGCATTTTGTCCAGAGGTCCCGTTATGTTCGGCGCGTAGATAACCCTCCTTCCTTCTTCCGAATATATTCGGTCAACAACCCCGAGCATTCTTTGTGCTCTCTCCTCAAATTTGTTGAATTTCATTGAAGCCAGATTCTCGTCGTCCTTAGCCCAGTCGATTCCATTTGAGTAGATGACATGCGCCTGAACCTCCATCTCTTTTGGAGTGAGACCCAACTTTGGCTTGAATATCGTTCCGAGCAGCGGCCTGTCGTATACTCGGGTTATTTTCCTAACATCCTCCAAGCCTAGCTCTGGACCTTGGAAGGACCTCACAAGCCCTTTTGTGAACTCGATATCAAGCAGCCTGAGGTTCTTTATTGCCTTCATCCCGAATATGTTGCCGGCAACAGAGCTGAGTATTTGTGATAGATTTCCCTTCTCAAAAAGTTCTTCGGGGTAAGCAACCTTCACGATGTTGTTCCTTATGCTGAACACCTTTGCTCCGAGTTTTCTTACTCTATCGGACATGGTTGCAACTTCAGTCCAGGTGCCTATGGAACTCTCGGCAGCTATTTCCTCCGCAGCTTTCGTGAGAGTTACTCCGAGAGATGGTTCAAGATAGAACGAGCATACCACATCATTTTCAGTTGGCTTGTACTTGAGGTCGATATAACCCATCACACCACTCTTATTTAGCATGGTAAAGTGAGATATTTAAAGATAACCGAATATATCTTAATGGGGTGATAGTGTGGGAGAGGGAGAACAAGTTGCTGCAAGTGAGATTGACGAATCAAAGGACGAGGAAGAGTTGGAGAAGCTTGAGCTTCCATTCCCAAATGCCAGAGTTGTCAGGATTCTTAAGAAGAATTTCCAGAAGGAGCATCAGATAAGGAGAGATGTCAAGATAGCCTCAAATGACCTAATGGGCAAGATTCTTGAGGACATTGCGAAGGCTATGGATAACGAGGAGTTCTACACCCTTTCCATAGAGCATTTCAACAAAGCTTCAAGGAAATACAGGAATGTTGATTTGCAGGCTAAGCGATTTGAGAGGATAAAGCAGCTTCTTATGAAGCAGAGAGCCGAGCTTGAGGAAGTAATAATGGAGATGGAGAAGTTCAACGAGTATTGATGATGCCTTTAAGTTTCTCATTTTCCACAAGCTCCAGTACTTCTTTCTGTGTCAGGGAGACCACTCTCCTTTCCTTGAAAGGAATCGAGCCTATAAGCTCCCTAAGATTTTTCTTTTCTGTCTTCAATTTGCGCGATGAGCTGAGCAATGAACTCC
This sequence comes from Microcaldota archaeon, assembly GCA_026396455.1. Lineage (GTDB taxonomy): Archaea > Micrarchaeota > Micrarchaeia > Burarchaeales > Fermentimicrarchaeaceae > Fermentimicrarchaeum. The sequence goes on from JAPLWT010000025.1 coordinate 4,418, forward strand.
TCACGGTCTTGTTCTTATGCTGGAAGAGCAGATTTATCAGCTCTTTGGACGTTTCATCAACTCCATGCTCATGTGGTTTCAGAAGGACTATCGCGGAGTTGACCTTGGGGACTGGCATGAAACAGTTCCTTGGCACTCTCTGCAAGAACTTCATCTCAAAGCTAAGCTGGCTCATCACTGAGAGGCGAGAGTAGTCTGATGTGCCTGGCTTGGCAAGCATCCTTCTTGCAAACTCCTCCTGGTAGCACAGCACCGCCCTCTCAAATTCCATTTCCGCTATTTTGAATGTCAGCGGGGAGGATATGGAGTAGGGAACATTGGATACGACCACCTGCGCGCTCTTCACATCATACTTGAGGAAGTCGGCCTCAACAACCTCGACATCTGGGAGCGAGCTTCTCAGTATTTTCACGAGACGAGGATCCTTCTCGACTGCAATTACTCTCCTGGCCCTCTCTGCAAGAGCGCGCGTCAGGAAGCCAAGTCCAGCCCCTATTTCAAGAACTTCCTTTCCATCTGCTTCCGCGTACTCCACCTCTTTTTGTATGATTCTATCATCTACAAGAAAGCTCTGGCTAAGCCTCTTGTTTGGCGAGATGGCGTACCTCTCAAGGATTGATCGGAGCTCATCCCTGAGCATTGAACTGACCCTCTTCCTTCTGGAATGGCGGCCTAGTTAGAATGTAGTACTTGGACTTCCCGGTCAGCTCCTCAAGTATCCTGTCTGAAATCACCTTTGATGCGTCTGGCAGTAGTGCAACTCTCTTGTTCATATCGGCAAGGTTCTCGAAGGGCTTCTTCTCCCTCTCTTCCAGTATGTCCTTCATGTGTTTCTTGCCGACTCCGGGCAATAGCTCAAGCTGGTGCAACCTTATGTTTATAGGGCCGCATTTGTTGAAGAAACTCACGAAATAGGGCTCCTTCTCCATTATGATTCTCTTCAGGGCCCTCTCCAGTTCAGACCTAGCCGAAGAAGTCAGATCAAAATAGCCTATCCTGCTCTTTATGTGGTCGACCTTGTCCCTTGGACCCTTGCCTATGTATATCTTATCCCCGACAGCCAGGACAGTCCCAATCTTTGGCGTAACTTCCAGTAGCGTGAAGTAATCCTCGCCCACAATCTGAGCGATGGGCTCCCTCCTCACGTCTGTCGACTTCCCGTAAGGGAGCGAATCTATCACTACTGCATACTCTTCCATACCTATTCTCATTCGCAAGACCTTCACACGTATTTCTTAACAATTTTAAGCACTTCCTCAATCTCTGCCGAGGTCAAAGAATACCTCTCATTTGCAAATATTAAACGAAGTTGGTCAGCATTCTTCGGGAGTATGTCGGCAATCTTCACGGCAACAGCGGGCTTGATCTTGTCCATCTTCTGAAGTTCCTCTATAAGCTCAACTGCTTTCTTCTTGCTAAGCTTTGCATATTTCTGGGCATAGGCCAGGGTGGTCTGCTGCTCGAATCCCAGCTCCCCCTCCTCCTTCCTCTTCTCAAGCACCTCTGCAACCTCGGTGAGCGTTGCAGGTCTGTTGGATATAACCGATTTCTCAATCATAAGGATACCTCATTTCTTCAGGTGCAACCCAGGTATTATTATCTTTTTCTTTGAGTTGCCAACCTTTATTTCAACCATGTAGGCTTTGCCTCTCATGCCTACTATTATACCATGCCGTCCTCTGTAGCGCGGGTGCGGCAGACCTTCCTGCGAAGGCGCCAAGTTTATGCACACCTTGTCTCCAACGCTGAAGCTACTCAGAAGCCTCCTCATCGGGAGCGTCCCTTTTCTGGCTCTCTTCCTAAGGAGCCTAGTCCTTTTTGAAAATTTTCCTTTAGACCGTTTCATGTGTTCCCTCCCTGAACTGCTTAAACTATTTAAATATCTATGTTTATAAATAAATAGGTGGTCGCCGGTGGCTAAAAAACTTATAATCGATCCAAAGTTTAAGATAGAGAACATTGTTGCATCCGCAAACCTCGGGGTGGAGCTTGACCTTTACACAATTGCCCAGAAGGTGAGGAATGTAGAATACGAGCCCGAGCAGTTCCCAGGTGCAATTCTTAAGCTGAAGGAGCCGCGAGCGTCTCTGCTGCTCTTCAAGAATGGAAAAATAATATGCACAGGCTCAAAGAGTGAGAGAGAGGTCAGAGCTGCGATAGAGCAGGCAATAAAGCTGCTGGCTTCGCATGCAAAGCCCCTGCCAGTGAAGAAGTAGGCTCCTGTTTATTGGTTTTTTCCAGAGGTAAGGTAAGCTTTTTAAATACCATTCGGCATAATTATAGTCGGTCAGCGGTCATAGGAGCGGGGAAACACCCGAACCCATTCCGAACTCGGAAGTTAAGCTCGCTCACGACAGCGCTTGTACTGCTTTGCAGCGGGAACGCCTGTTGTTGCTGGCCATCCTATTTATTTCAGTTCTAATTCGTTAACGGAGGTCTCTTATGAAGCTAAGCAATCTTGAATGCCATAGGGACAGAGGTGGAAGCACATTAATAAAAATGTGCAAGGCAAATTTATATCTGGTGTTTGAATGGATGAACTGGTAAGGAAACTTGTTAAAGGCAAGATTGGATTCCATGACGTTCAGAAGCTAACGAGCCCTGGCGAGGCTGTTGAGGTGAGGAGGAAGGCGCTAGAGGAACTCACCAAAGCAAAGCTGGAGCACATTGGCAAGTACTCGATAGATCTGGGCTTTGCAACAAACAGGAACATTGACAACCCTATAGGAGTCACGCAGGTTCCTCTCGGAATTGCAGGTCCAGCCAGGATAAACGGGGAGTATGCAAAGGGAAGCTTCTACGTGCCTCTCGCAACCACAGAAGGGGCATTGGTCGCATCAGTCAACAGGGGGATGAGGGCCATAAGCGAAAGCGGGGGATGCAGTGTCAGGATACTGCATGAGGGAATGACCAGGGCACCTCTCTTCAAAGTCAGGAATGTTTCCGAGGCCGTCAAGCTGAGGGACTGGGCGAATTCCAATTTCTACAAGCTTAAGGAGCTCATGGAGGAGGACAAGTTCCTCAAACTCAAGGAAGTTCAGCCCTTCATAACAGGCAGGCATGTCTTCCTGAGGTTCGTGTGCGACACCTCTGACGCCATGGGGATGAACATGATAACGATAGGCCTGCAGAGGGTAGTTGAATTCATAGAAAAAGAGAACAGGGGTACGAGGTGCATTGCATTGAGCGGGAACATGTGCACTGACAAGAAACCGTCCGCGGCCAACTTCATACTGGGAAGGGGGAGAAGCGTAACTGCCGATGTTGCGATTCCGAAGAGAGTTGTTGACAAGGTGCTCAAGACAACGCCAAAGAGGATTGTTGAGGTGAACTACGGAAAGAACTTCATAGGTTCGGCGAGGGCTGGCGTGCTCGGCGGATTCAACGCCCATGTCGCCAACCCGATTGCTGCGCTGTATATAGCCTGCGGGCAGGACCCGGCACAGATAATGAACAGCGCCATGGCGATAACCTCGGCTGAGGAGGAAGGGGATGGCGTTTACTTTTCGATATTCATGCCAAGCATCGAGAGCGGCGCGCTTGGGGGCGGGATGAACCTCCCGACACAGAAGGAGGCTCTGCAGATACTGGGTTGCTACGGTCCGGGGGAACCTGCCGGGAACAATGCTAGGAAGTTTTCCGAGATAGCCTGCGCGACTGCTTTGGCAGGAGAGATAAGCCTAATATCCGCCCTTGCTGCAGGGCAACTTGCCAGGGCACATGACAGGCTTGGCAGAGGTAAGGGGTAGTAGATGGAGAACTACAACAGGCTTGTGATAGCCTTTATTTTGCTTCTTGCCTTGTCCATCTCTGCTTATAGCATAACACAGCCGCACATGCTCAACATGAATTCCTATTCTGAACTCCTGCTTGCAAAGAACTCGGCAGGGACAAGGCCGCTGTACCAGCTCACCGCATTCATCTACGGGATATTCAGCTCAGGGGCTGGCAGCTTTGATACCGCATTATTCATGAACATAGCAAAGATTCTTGTAGTGATCCTCTCAGTGCTCAGCGCTCTGGCTTTATATCTCATGCTGAGGGAGATGCTCTCCGAAATAGCTGCAATTGGGGGCGCAGTCCTGCTGGTTTCATCCCAGGCATTCATGATTAGGATGAGTGCAGGCATCTACTCCTCAGATTCTCTGGGGATGTGCGCGCTGATCCTCGCATGCTCAACGTTCTTCCTGTTTTACAAGAAGAGGAATTACCTCTTCCTGCCGATATCGGCGCTGCTCTTTGCGCTGTCATTGATGAGCTGGAACGCAGGGCCTGTTATGGTGGGGGCGGTTGCCCTCTCGCTTCTAGTCCAGCTCGCGTACCAGTGCAGGAAGAAATGGGATGACGCGCTAGCACACGGAGTCGTGGTGGTCTTCGCGGCATTCATAGTTTCCTACTTAGCATTCCCGCAGCAAAACATCTTCAAAAACCCGGATTTGGGGAACCTGCAGATCCACATTCTGAATGCCCCTCTTATCCTAGTGGGGATAACTGCATTGGCAGCAGGAGTCTTAAGAAGGCATAAATGCAGGGCAGGTTTTGAGTTCTTCATAGCAACCCTATTCGCGTTCTCTGTAGTGGTGGGGGTTTATGACATCTTCCCCTCATCGTTAGGAATCGTGGTTTTCTCTGCATTCGCTCTGGAAGAGCTGGCAGGATTGAAGGACGAGAGGCTTGCCATTGCCATATTTGCAATAGTACTTTTCTTCACATCATTCGAGTTTGGACAGGGATTCCTCAGCCTGGAGCAGTCCCTGCTCGCTGCGTTTCTCGTAGCGGCAACCTCGGTTTTCATCGCATCGCTGTACGGGGAAAGGAGGATTACCACATACCTCGCATTCTCCGTTATACTATTCTCGCTTTTCTCATCGGTGGGCGCAGCAGCATTGCTCTCCCTGCAGAAAGTGGATAGTATCGGGAGCGGAGTTGATGAGACAGTGAATTGGGTGGGAGATAGTCTGCCAGAGAACGCTAGCATATGGTCTTTCGGTATATCACCCATGACAGAGTTCATGACTGGGAGGAGAGGATACTTGAATGACAGCGAGTTCGCGCGTTTCATGCTCTCAAACGAGTCTCCGGATGTTTTGAAGGGAATGAATGTGACACATGTGATAATAGACGCATCCATCTTTGATGATATGAATGGGCTGAAGGAACTTGCGAACAACAGCAGGGTAAGGATAGACTCCTTCAGGCTTTTCAGGTATGAGATGGATCAGAACAATAATGTGTATGCAGTATTTGTATCTAGTGACGGCAAACTGGTGTTCGCCCCAGCTGACCAGGCAACCGGAAATTTGATTGACGGGAACGTGATAATAGCGGCAGGGGAGCAGAGAAGGACAGTACCGCTCAGAGAACTCCTACTTGCAGGCAGATACCGGCTCGTATACCCGCAGGATAACTACCAGGTGAATCTTTTCATGATGTTCTTTGAGGATGTCAACGGACTGAAGCAGGTCTACACCAGTGATGACGGGAATATCAAAGTTTATGAGGTAGGAGGATGAACATAGATCTTTTCACTGCCTATGCGCTAGTATTCCTGCTGAGCTTTCTCTCTGTTTATTACATAACTCCGAAAGTGGCTAGGAGGATGAAGGAAAAAGGGCTTACGAGCAGGGATGTCAATAAGGCAGAGGGAACAATGGTGCCCAAGTTTGGCGGGGTTGTGATGCTGCTCGGCTTCTCCCTTGCAGTTCTGCTCTCGTTCCAGCTGCACTCTCAGGGCATGGATACAGTGCACATGCTCGCTGCCATATGCTCCGTAATCCTCATAGCGGTTATGGGGCTGCTTGATGACATTCTTGATATACCCGACAGATACCGGGTGGTGCTGCCACTTTTTGCAGCAATCCCTCTCATGGTAACCAAAGCTGGAACGAGCACAATGAACTTGATACTTTTCACGGTGAATTTCAACCTTGGGGTAGTCGCCCTGCCGTTCATCGGCACTTTTGACCTCAACTTATATTCGCTGCTGCTGATTCCGATAGGGGTGGTAGCCTGCTCCAACCTGGTGAATCTGTTGGCTGGCTTCAATGGGCTTGAAATTGGCGCTGGAGCGATAATCTCATTCTCAATATTCCTAGCAAGTGTTCTGCTTGGATTCATGGGGTTGCACACAACAGAAACCAGCTTCCTCATGATCGCCATGCTCGGCTCATGCCTTGCCTTCCTTCTCTTCAACTGGTATCCCGCCAGGATATTCCCAGGAAACATTGCAACCTATATGATAGGCGCTTGCATAGTGGCAGCAGTAGTGGCAGGAAACATGGAGAGGGTTGGGGTGATAGCCCTCACTCCGCAGATAATCGAATTCCTGCTTAAGATGCGCTCTGGCTTCTCAGCTGAGAATTTCGGCAAGATTGGGAAAGGCGGAAGGTTGCATTACAACGGAAAGATTTATTCCCTGACGCATTTTGTCATGAGAACTTTCCGCCCAACTGAGAAACAGCTCGTGGTGATACTCCTGCTCTTCCAGGCAGTATTTGGGGCAATCGCCATTTGGAGCATTTACTGGTAGCTACTTCCCGTGAGTCACCAGATCGACTATGCTTATTGTCTGGTTTAGGTGCTCGTAATCAGGCACTCTCCCTATGTCTATCCAGTATTCATCAAAGATATAGCCGCATACCTTCTTCTTGTCCTTCATGAGCGCTGGGAAGACATCCCGCGCGAAGTCATACCCAACCTTTATATAATCGAAGACTTCCGGCTCGAAGCAGTATATGCCTGAATTCACAAGGTTCTGCACTATTGGTTTCTCCTCAAACTTCAGTATATTGTAATCCGCATCGGTATGGGCCACTCCGTATTCTAGCGGAACTCCCGTCCTCTTGAGGGCAAGAGTTGCAAATGCACCTTTCTTCTTGTGGAAGTCGACAAACTTCTTGGCGTTTATGGTGGTCAGATGGTCACCCATTGCAACTAAAAATGTTTCATCAATGTGGTTTTTGCATGGGAGGATAGAACCCGCTGTGTTCATCTCCTTCTCCTCCGTGAAATATTTTATCTTAACTCCGAATTTGCTCCCATCACCAAAGTAGTCCATTATCTGCTCCTTCAGATAGCCTACCGTGAGGTATATCTCCTCGAACCCATAGCGCTTCAAGTTACTTATCGCGAACTCCAGGATGGGCTTCTTGCCCAGAGGAAGCATGGGTTTTGGTATTGAATAGGTATAAGGCCTGAGCCTCGTTCCCTTTCCCCCGCATAATACAATGGCTTTCATCTCAACACCACTAAGTTAATGATTCAACTATTCTTTTATACTTTCGCAATATCTCGTCAGCTTTCTTCTGACTTTTTGATTCTGCAAAAATCCTCATTAGGTTCTCAGTCCCGGAAGCCCTGACTATCACCCATGAGTCGTCAAAATCAACCCTCACTCCGTCAATATCGTTTATCTTGCCCTCTCCTTTCACTTTTTCCTTGAACTTCTTTAGGATGGAGAGCTTCTTTTCAGCCGAGCACTCCACTTTCGTCTTGGAGTTATAGTACTCTGGAATGTCTGCCATGAGGGATGAGAGCGGCCTGCCGTCCCTGCACATCCTCTCTATAATCTTCAAAGCCGTGAGGAAGCCGTCCTTTCCAAGATGAATCTCGGGCCATAGCACGCCCCCTGCCTCCTCCCCTGCTATGACTGCGTTCAGCTCCTTCGCCCTTCTTGATAGGTAAGGACCGCCTACCTTGACGTATTCTACGGATCCGCCCCGCTCCTTTGCGATCTCGGCAATTGCATTGCTCGTGGCGACGGTTGTGACAACAGTGCCTTTCCTCTCTCTCAAGGCTATATCGGCAGAGAGGGCGAAGCTCTTGTCCCCGTAGATGTAACCGCCTTTCTCATCTATGAATATTACCCGGTCTGCATCCCCGTCCCAGGCAATTCCAAGGTCTGCCTTAAGCGCAACCACTGTCTTCATAAGCTCCTGCAGGTTCTGGGGTGTGGGTTCGGAGTTCCTGCCCGGGAAGGAGCCGTCTATCTGCCCATTCAGCGTTGTAACCCTGCAACCGAACTCCTTGAGGAGCTTGGGCGCTATCAGGCTTGCGGTCCCGTTGCCGCAGTCCAGCACTACTTTGAGGGACTCCTTTAGTATGTGCCTCTTCTCAACAGCTTTCCTCAATGCATCGGTATACTCCTCCAGAGCGAGGGGGCATTGCTCAACCTTTCCAAGCCTGTTCCACTCAGCAGTTTTGGAATTCCCGCTTTCAAAAATCTTCTCAATCCTCTCCCCCTCTTCCTTTGATATGCCTATCCCATCCGCATCGGCAAATTTCAGGCCGTTCCACTCCGGGGGATTGTGTGAGGCCGTTATCATCACCCCTCCTGCTGCAGATAGCTTCCTTACCCCAAACTCAACTGCAGGGAGCGGCACCACTCCGAGCTGAAGAACGCTGCAGCCAGAGCTGACCAGCCCTGCAATGACTGCATGCTCCAGCATCTCTCCGCTGAGCCTTGCGTCCCTGCCCACCAACACCCTGCCCCCCTTCAGGTATGTGCCGAAGGCAGAGCACATGCGCAGGGTAAATTCGGGGTTCAGCGTATCCAGCTTACCCCGTATCCCATAGGTTCCAAAATATTTTACCATTGGATCACTTCTATATTTGAATCTGCCAGGGGCGACGCGCTCCCAGCTGCACTGACTGAGGACATGATGAAGCTAGCCAGCTTTATCTCTGGGAATAGGGCGAAGAATACCACTTGCATCGCCATCGTTAGCGGGATTATCAAAAGAACCGATAATCCTCCCAGGTACATTGCAAGTCTTAGGCTCATCTCATCAATTCCAGTAAGGCTGGATTGGGGCGGGGCAGAGATGAGCACATTCATTACGAAGACTATAACTGAGAAAAGCACCTGCACGAACAAGAAGAAGAGTATAAATGAAAGTATGAGTTTGCCGTATTTTCTCAAAGGCGAGAAGAAGTACATGAATATGCCTATTGGGAACAGCAGTACTCCGGCGGCTATGATATAGAGCCGTATCAGCAGGAATAGGATCAGCAGTGTAGCAACAATCAGTATCATTCCCAGAAGGAAGGAGACGCTAAAACCCGTGGCTTCTACTGCTGCGAAACTGTTGTAGATTGTCGGTTTGAAATTGATTGATACGAGGTAGCTGGAGACGGACTGGGAGGTTTTGAGTAGTACGTTATAGATGGGAAGGGATAATGCAACAAGGAGCATGCTTATAACCGAATTCTGTATTGTTATGCGGGCGCTGGCCTGATGCGATAGCACTTCACTCGTCATTATCTGGATTGCATTCCATGAAAGGACAAGTAGGTATAGCGGCACCAGCATTTTGATAATCTCCGTATGGACCAGGAACAGCTTGCTGGGTACATCAGGAGTGAGCAGCAATAATGCATTTATGAGTTGCAGGGCTAGATTGACTGAGCCTAGCAACTGTGAATTGACCCAGTCGCTAAGTGCACTCTCGATCTCTTCATGCAGCCAGGTCATATTTACTATCAACCCAGCGGTCTGCTGCGTTGTCGCATTTTCTGTCACGTTTTGTGACAAGGCCACATGTATGAGAGAGCATATGATGAGAACGGAAATTATTAAGGCTTTCAGTTTCATCGTCCACCTTCCACCATCGACCTGAAGGTAGTAACTCAGAGCTAGAATAAAAAGGAATGCTAAAATAGATAAATCTAATAGATTACGCTCTCAAGCTTGTTCAGCTTCACAGCCCTCTTTATCTCACGGGCTATTCTCCTTCCTGTGCTCATTGGTTCCTTGTAGGAATAGCATGTGTAAGGAGAGCCCAGGGGGTAGAGGTTTGTCCCAGCAACTATCCTGGCCGAAATCTCAAAAGCATAGAACTTCATATCCTCCGTGCATATCATTTCTACGCAGAAGGGCCCTGGAAGCCCATTGAAAAGCCTGTAGGATGACTTCACGACATTTGCGCCCATCTCCATGATTTCCCTTACAAGTGATTCCCGCAGTATGACTGACTCGTTGCCTATCACCGTGAAGCTTGGCTCGACCTTAACTCCCGCAAGCGTTGCCCTGTAGCTCTCGTCTATATTGGTCTCAAGCCTTCGGTCTATGCTCATGAGCTCCAGAGAGCCACCATTCACTTCATAACCTCCTTTTGAGATTGGCGAGTAGAAGTAGTGCGGGTAGACTCTAACACCCGATATGTATTCCTGGATTATGAACTTCTCTTCCCTCACCTTCCTCTTGAATTCCGCTGGAGAACTGACAATTGTATAACCTTTGCCTCCCTTCGCACCTGGCAGTTTCACTATGCAGGGTCTGTCTATTGTCTCCGGGGTGAAAAGTCGTGGTATCTGCAATCCTGAATCCTTCATCCATTCAAAGAGCTTATTCCTGTCACCCTCCCACATGAGGCTCATCCTGTTGCCGAACATTGGAACAGCAAGGTTCTCAAGCTTCTTTCCAACGTATTCAACAAAAGAGCCGTGAGGTATGACTATCGCATTCTCCTCAACAAGTTCTTTAGCCGGTATGTCGCTGTAGCTGTCAACTATGATGTACTCGTGCGGCTTTCCATAGGGGAAGGAGTCGTAGGTTTTCTTGTATTTCTCCAGGCATATGCCGATTGTTTTCACTCCCTCCTGCCTCGCGCCATGGAAGAGCTGCAGGGAGGTATGCGAGCATATGCTCGCTATCTTTATCTTCTTCTTGTCATACCCTTTGAGAATTGAGTGAATCTTCTCTTTCGTAATCACGTAACTACCTCTCCGAGCTTTTTGCTCTTGAATGCATTCTTTATTTCAATTGCAGTCCTCCTGCCCATGCTCAGGCTCTCGCCATAGAGGTATTCGGTGTATGGAGTGAACCTCACGCCAGGAGAGCCGGGAAGCCTGAAGCTCACATCAAATATGATTATCTCCTCTCCTTTTTCCTCTGGGATGATTGCACCCTGCAGGGCGAATGGGCCTATAAGGCCTGGGGGGTATTCCCTTCTGCATGTCTCGACAAACTTCTCCCCGATGTCAAATACCTTCTCAAGCATGCTCTCCCTTAGAGTGCAGGCAATGTGACCTATCTCAATATTATTCATTCGGATATGCTTGAGAACTTCAAGCTGCTCAGTTGCAGGTAGCTTCAGCAGTCCGTCTAAATTGGTCTGCCTTCTGGTATCAGTCCCTATCAGTTCCAGTTCTTCATTCAGCGGGGAGTAGAAGAAATTGAAGTTGTACTGGGCGCCTAGAACAAACTCCTCGATGGGGGCGTTTTTCAAGCCTTCCTCGGTGATTATGCCCCTCTTGAGCATTTCTCTGCTCCTCTGCCCGTACTCCTCCTCAGAATTTGCAAAGAAGAAGGCCCTCTCGTAGCTCCTCCTTGCCTCGCTTGCCTTTACGAGAACCAATCTGTCTATCTGGGAAGGCTTGCTGAAACTCTTCGGAACTCGTATGCCTGCCTTCCTCAACAGATAAAGCTGGTTCCTCTCGGCTGTTCTCTCCTCTGCTCGGAGAAGGAACCTGTTGCCGAAAATTGGGACTTCGAAGTTCTTCTCGATTGCGTCGTAACCCACATAGACTGAGAATGAACGGTGGGGTATGAAGATAACGTTCTTTTTTTGGAGCTGCTTGACAACATTCGGGGTTGCTACTTCTGAAAATTTGTTTAGGAGCATTATCTCGTCTATGCAGCCAATGCTCTTGCCGAATCTTTTTCTTGCAGAGTAGTACTTCTGGTAAGTCCTTTCTCTTCCTTTCTGGCATACTACGAGAGTTTTTATGCCTTCCCTCTTCGCCCCCTCGCATATGTCAAGAGCGGAGTGGGAGCCAAGGGTAGCAATGCTGAAAGTTCTGTAAGAACTAGCCAGTTTTCGGATATCTGACATCTCCATTAATAGTATTTACGAAACGGCATTTTTAATGTTTTGCTTGGCTTTGTGTTCAGTATACCAGATTGTGGCTTTTGAAAATTTATGCGCAAAGCCGACGAGGGCGGAAGCATATTAAATGCGCAAAGCAAAAACTTCTCAGGATATGTTATAAGTGGTGTTTTTGTGCTCAGATACGCGAAGGGGGCAAGGGGGGAGAGGGAACTCATCGCACTGTTCTCGGAGAAGGGCTTCTCTGTGATAAGGGCTGCGGGAAGTGGTGTTAATTCCCTTTCGCCGGACCTGCTTGTTTTCAGGAAGGGCGTCCAGTACGCATTCGAGTGCAAGGCATGGGATTCAGGCAGCGTGGCGATAGAGAGGGAGAAGTTCAAATCACTGAAGGAATGGGAGGAGAATACAGGTATAACAACATTTATAGCATGGAGGATTAGCAGGATTGGATGGAAGTTCATCTATCTCAGCGAGCTTGAGGAGAACCCCAAGAGCTACACTGTGACAATGACTAAGGCACTGGCCATAGACAGGTCTCTGGATAGGCTGCTCTGAGCATATGTTTTTAATGAAGAATAGTCGCAATACTTAAAGGGGGGTCTGAATGAAGGAACTTCTTATACTTGCAAAGGATAGGATAGGGTTGCTTGCAGACCTATCGGCTGCCCTAGGGCTTGCGGATATAAACGTAGAGTCGATCTCGGCAGACACCATGGGGGACAAGGCGGTTATACATCTTGTTGTATCTGATGACAAGAGAGGCAAGGAAATACTCGAGAAGAAGGGCTTTATAGTGATGAGTTCTGATGCCATAGTTGTTAGAGTGATTGACAAGCCGGGTGAGCTTGCAAAAGTTGCCAAAATACTTGCAGATGCAAAAGTGAATGTGAAGAATGTTCAGCTGCTGACAAAGGAGGGGGGGCTTGCCCTATTCGTATTCAGAGTGGACAGTGCGGATAAAGCTACAAAACTGCTCAAGGATTACGTGTGATGGAATGAGAAAGCTAAAATCCTTCCGCTCAGAAAAAGCCAACTCGCTTATGGGCTGGTACAAGACGAAGAACCCGCTCAGGGTAATTTTCAACTTTATACTCATATTCACCGCAAGGTACATGCCCTCCCTCACCCTGAAGAATTTCCTTTACAGGCTTACGGGGATGAAGGTTGGCAGGAATGTCGCGGTTGGCTTAAGTGCCGTTTTTGACATCTTCTTTCCGGAGCTCATCGAGCTTTGCGACAACTGCATAGTGGGGTACGGAACAACTGTGCTTGCGCACGAGTTCCTCCAGAGGGAGTGGAGGACGGGTAATGTCAGGATTGGCAGAAATGTCCTGATTGGGGCTAATTCTACCATACTTGCTGGGGTCAGCATAGGGGATAACTCGGTGGTGGGTGCATGCTCGCTTGTCAATGAGGACATACCAGCAAACTCGTTCTATGCAGGTGTTCCCGCGAGAAAGATTAAGGCGATCTGATGGAAAGAAGCTGGGCTGTTCTCTACTTATTGGTTGCGATAAACATCTTTGGAATTGCCTATGGGTATTACTTCTACTACGACCAGCTCGCCTCCTCTCCGCTTTATCTCTGGCCCTTCATACCGGACTGCCCGCTCTATGTGATGGTGTTCACATTCGCCCTCCTGCTCACCCTGTATGGATACGAGTTCAAGCTCCTCAATTATATAGCTGCAGTGGGCATGATGGAATACGGTGCATGGACCCTAATGGCGCTGTTGCTTTTTTCTGACCAGTTCTTTTCAGGACCGTTATGGGTGATTTCATCAGTACTGTTCGTACTGCATATCGGAATGTTTTCGGAAGGTCTGCTGCTTATACCCAAGAAGCTGAATATATTCCATTTCAGTGCGGGATTGTTATGGTTCATTATAAACGACTATTTCGACTATTTCTATGGTTATCTGAATGCTGCTGGCAGATATGTTCTAGGCACCCATCCGGTTTTACCATCAGATGACAGGATTCAGATTGTGATGGTGCTGACATTCATGCTCAGCATAGCGATGTGTAT
>JAPLWT010000014.1 GCA_026396455.1 Microcaldota archaeon
CGGAAGGGGTTAGATGGAACTATCATTCTACAGCAAATATCCATTCACGAAAGGAGCCAAGGAGTTGATGAGTTCTGCAAAGGTTAGCGATGAGTTCAAGCTCTCAGAGATGGCAAGGAGGAGGGTTATAAGTGCTATAAAGGATGGAAGGATTCCCATCATGAACACTGAGCTTGAGGACTCGCAGTTGCTCCTCCAGATTGCCTCCTACGCCGTGAGCAGGATGATTGTAACGCTCCTGAAAAGCAGGTATTATATAAACAGATACGCAGTTGCAGAGGCTAAGAGGGCAAATGCATACCTGACTAGGGACAGTGATGAAACTGTACTGCGGATTGCCAGGGAACTGGGCATAGAGTGCGATATAGACGGGTATTATGCGGTGGGATTTGAGGGTTACCTCAGGTACGCCCCGAAATCTCCGGATTACAAGCTGGTCAACAGGAAGCTGGTCAAGGGAAAGGTGAGGCTGAGGAGGGCGGAATTCATAAGAATAGTTGAGGAGGCCGTGAGGCTCAAGATAGAGTCGGAGCTGCCTCTGAAAATCGAGAATGTGCCTGACAGGATAAATGATTCTGCAGAAGCGGTGAAAGGGGAGATACCGAAAGAGCCGAAGCCGGCAAGCATTTCGCTTGAGGGGGGGGAGTTTCCGCCCTGCATAAACAAGCTGCTGGAGAACTTGAAGACTGTGGAGAACCTGGGCCATACGGCGAGGTGGGCGCTTGCGGTGTACCTGCTTAATGTGGGGGTGAAGCCGGAGGATGTTGTGAAGGTTTTCTCCACTTCGCCTGACTTTGATGAGAGGGTAACGAGGTATCAGGTAGAGCATGCGATGAAAAGGGGTTACAAAGTGCCGAGCTGCACTAGCATGGATTTCTACGGGCTCTGCATTGCGGACTGCGGGGTCAAGAGCCCGCTTGGCTATAGGAGGGGTGCTGTTGGAAAATATACAGCTTCGGGTAAGCAATCCTGAAGAGGAATATGTAAAGAGTAAGTTCAGGGAGTACTACGTGAGGGCGGAAGTTCAGGCTCCTGAGGATATCCAGAGGAGGGAGTGGGGCTTTGGCGGATGGGAGAGGAAAATAGAGACAAGGCACATGCAGATGGCAAGCGCACAGGAGCTCAAGAGCAGGCTGGTGAGGGATACCCCGCTTTTCATCTCGTATTCGGTTGCGTACTATGAATTCCCTGATATGCGCCCAATGGAGAAGAAGAACTGGCTTAAGGCAGACCTCGTGTTCGATTTGGATGCTGACCACCTTGAGCTTCCATGCAAGAACAGGCACGGGAGCAAATGGGTGTGCGAGGAGTGCCTTGATGCCGTCAAGGAGGAGAGCATAAAGCTCGTGGAGGAGTTCCTCATTCCCGATTTTGGGTTCTCAAAGGATGAGATAGGAATGAATTTTTCGGGTAATAGGGGTTACCATGTGCATGTCAGGAGCGAGGGTGTCAGGGAGCTCAGGGCATTTGCCAGGAGGGAGATAGTCGACTACCTTGCGGGGACTGGAATTGATTTCAGTTCCATGGGATTCGAATCCGTGCCAGTGCCTGGAAAGAGGGAGCCCCACCAGCTTGGCCCCACTCCTGCCGACCCTGCATGGCCTGGGAGGATTGCCAGGCTGGTGAGCAGGCTTCTCGCGGAGAGGAAGCTGGAAGAGATAGGTATCGGGGAGAAGGATGCAAAGAAGATATACAAGCATGGCGAGCAGTTCCTGAGACTAATAGAAGGAGGCAACTGGGATGCAGTGAAGCTGGTAGACAAAGAGATCGTATGGAGGAATGTTGTTGGAAGGCTCGGGATAAAGCTTGGGGACAGGATAGACCAGAATGTCACTGCCGATGCGGGCAAGCTGATAAGATTGCCGGACAGCCTGCACGGGGAGAGCGCGCTTATTGCAGCGAGGGTCAAGGACATCGACAAGTTCGACCCCTTGAAGGATGCGGTAGTTTTCGGGGAGCAACCAGTAAGGATTAAAATCAAGAAGGCACCTGAATTTAGGGTAGGTGAACTTACATTCGGCCCTTTCAAGGAAGAGGAGAGGGAGCTTCCGGAGCAAGCAGCATTGTTTTTGCTCTGTAAGAAGGAGGCAGTGTTATGGAAGAGTTGAACTACGAGGAACTTAGGAAGATACAAGCTAGGGAGAGGGCAAGCCCTGTGCTACAGGCTCTTCCGGAGGGGTTCTACAAGGCAGCGAGGAAGCTCGTAGAGAAGAAGGATGAGGGGCTGAAAAAGGATTTCAGCCTCACAGAGGCAAAGGAGTACGAGAGCATACTCAAGGTTATTGAGGATATACACGAGAGGAGGAAGCAGAAGATAATCATGAGGGCTATGAAGTCGGCCGCCGCAGGGGATACAACGCTGGCTGAGGAGGAGAAGGAGCTCTTCAACAAGATACACGAGATCGTTGAGGAGGAAGTGGGCAGCTTCGGGAGGATGATTAAGGGCAAAGAGGGGAAGATTGAGGAGGAAAGTATTAAAAGGATTAAAATTTTAAAAAATCTTCCTAACTTTGTTGGAGTTGATTTGAAAGTTTATGGTCCTTTCAAAGAAGGAGATACCGTAGAGCTTCCAGACAAGGAAGCGCAGCTCCTTGTGAGGAGAGGGATTGCAGAGTACATTGGGGGTGTTCCAAATGAAATTTCCAAATGAAGTGAATGCATACTGCCCGAAGTGCAGGAAGAAGACGAAGCATAAGGTCAGGATAGCTTCCAAGGGCAGGGCAAGAAGCATGGCATGGGGAAACAGGCAGCATGCGAGAACCATAATGGGATATGTCGGGAAGGTCGCCGGCGAGAAAGCCGTCAAGAAGCAGGGAAAGAAGCAGAAGCTGATGCTCGAGTGCAGTGTCTGCAAGAAGAAGCAGGAGAGGGTTATTGGTAAGAGAACAAGGAAGAAGATTGAAATTGTAAGCTGAGGTGTTATGAGATGGGCAGATTCTTGAGGGTAAAGTGCGAGTGCGGAAATGAGCAGAATATATTCGGCAACTCCAGCACGGTTGTAAAGTGCATGGTCTGCAACAGGATGCTGGCAGAGCCGACGGGCTCAAGGGCCAAGGTTCACGGCAAAATAATGAAGGTTCTCTGAGCTGAGCGCATGAGTCAGAAGGACAACCCTGAATTGGATGAGTTCGTCATAGCTACTGTAAGGAAGATTCTGCCCTACGGGGCATTCTGCACGCTTGACGAGTATGACGACAGGGAGGCGTTCATACATATTTCGGAAGTTGCCTCGAGGTGGATAAAGAATATTCATGAGTTCCTCAAGGAAGACCAGAAGGTTGTTGCAAAGGTATTCAGGATGGTCCCCGAGAAGAACCAGATAGACCTCTCCCTCAAAAGAGTCAGCGATATTGAAAAGAGAAGGAAGATTGAGAGCGACAGGAAGGACAAGAGGGCTCTCAAGCTTTTTGAGGTTGTTGAGGGAAGGATAGGGAAACCCCACGACGAGGTATGGAAGGGGATGGGTGAGGCGCTTGTTGAAAAGTTTGGTGACTTGTATTCTGCGCTTGAGGAGTCGGTGATAAATGATACCGCTTTGGATTCGATAAAAGCCCCGAACGAGTGGAAGGTCGTATTCAAGGAGGTTGCAGTTCAGAACATAAAGAAACCCAAGGTAAGGGTGACTGGAAACCTGAGCATAAGCTGCAGGGCTCCTGACGGGGTTGAAGTTATCAAGAGAATACTTCTAGATGCCACGGAGAACCTTGGAGAGGAAGGCGAGGCCAGGATAACATACTTGGGCGCACCGAGGTATATGGTAGTGGTGAGTGCGCCGGATTACAAGAAGGCGGAGAGAATCTCTTCCACGATATTCAAGAGGGTAAAGGACGGGATGAAAGGAAAGGAGAGCTGCGTGGCATTTGAGAAAGAAGAAAAGTAGGTTACATGGACAAACTGAAAAAGTGCATCAAATGCGGGTCGTATACGATGAGGGAGCAATGCCCGCGATGCGGTGGGGAAACATGCATAGCGCATCCTCCAAAGTTCTCTCCAGAGGATAAATATGGCGAGTACAGGAGGAGGGCGAAATTCGGCTATTGAGGGGGTTTGATGAAAGGCACAATAGTAATCTCAAAGAAGGGGGTAAAGCTCAGAAATCCGATTTTGATAGAAGGGCTTCCGGGCATAGGGCTGGTGGGAAAGCTAGCGACAGAGCACCTCATAAAAGAGCTCAAGGCCGAGAAGGTTGCCGAAGTCTACTCAAAACATTTCCCGCACCAGGTGCTCATGAGGAAGAAAGGCACCTTGAGGATGCTGAAGAACAAGTTCTACGCTTGGAGGAACCCCAAGAAAGGCAAGAGCGACCTGCTCATGCTTGTCGGGGATGTGCAAGCAATAACTCCCGAGGCGCAGTTTGAAGTCTGCAATGCGCTGCTGGATTATTTTGAAAAGATGAACGGCAAGAGGATATACACCCTTGGCGGTTACGGAGTTGGAAAGATTGTGGAGAACCCGCGAGTTCTGGGCTCGGCTACACATAAGGAGGTTGTTGAGGAGCTCAAGAAATACGGCGTGGTGTTCGGGGAGGCAACCGGCTCAATAATAGGCGCTGCAGGCCTTCTGCTGGGAATTGGAAAAATAAGGAAGATGGAGGGTGCATGCCTCATGGGTGAGACCCACGGCGGATACGTCGATGCAAAGTCGGCAAAGAGCGTTCTCAATGTGCTAACAAAGATACTCGGCGTGAATATCAACTTGAACAAGCTTGATGAGAGGGTGAAGGAGACCGAGAAGTTCATGAACAGGATGGAGAAGGAGATGGAGAAGCAGAAGGGAATGAGTGAAGGAGGTCCCAAGAGTGACGCGCTGAGTTATATAAGGTAATTCGAGCGGCCGTAATCTAGAGGCAACAGCCCGTGGTTGCCGGATAACCTGGTGGGCTTGAAGCTTAAGCTGAAAGCTCGGGAACTAGGATCTGAGCTTCCCAAGCTCATTGCCCGGGTTCAAATCCCGGCGGCCGCATTCGGTGGTAGTATGGGAAAACCAGCCAAAGTAGTTCTTGTGCTCTTGCTTCTAGCGGTTACTGTAGCCGCCAAGAATGCTTCAATGCCTGTCCCCGCCGTTGTTCTGCTTAGTGGTGGGGAACTGGTCCAGGTTGAGATTGAGATAAGGGACGGGCATGGGGGGGTTTACGTTTCAACCGACCCACTTGTGGGAATTCAGACGCAGGATTCGGCCAGGACTGCCTTCAAGGTTGCGGGGAATATGAGCGGAGTGAACCTTGACAGCTATGACGTGCTTGTGCGCTTGAAGGACTATGGCAACACCAAGTCGGTTGACGGGCCCAGTGGCGGCGCTGCAATGACTCTCCTCATGCTTTCAATTCTTGAGAACAAAACCATAAGGGGTGACCTGACAGTCACCGGCACGATTTCAGCCGATAGGAAGATAGGGGAAGTTGGGGAGGTTGGGAAGAAGACAAAGGCTGCAGCCGATGCCGGCTTGAGGGTCATGCTGATACCGAAGAGCTACGACACGTTCGACAAGATGGTTTTGAGCATACTTGGGAGCAGGTGGAACATCATAATAATAGAAGTTGACAACATGACTGATGCTGCAAGCCTCGCATTCAGCCCGGAGGGCACCATTCTGAGCAGCAATGTGATGGAAGTCAAGCCAAAGGAAAAGGCGAACCTCACGGCTACTGGGATCAACTGCACAGACTGCCACATAGACGAATTCAAAGCTCTTGCAAGGGAAATGATACAGGGAAACATGGCGCTGAGCGCGGAGATCAGGGAAAGCAACAGGAGCGAGTTCTCGTATTTCCTCAACGCGATTGATTCCGATATCGGGCAGGCGGATGATGCCGAGGGGCTTAATTACGTTTACAGCGGTGCGAACTCCGCTTTCCTCACCAGGATTGACCTCAATTTCCTGAAGAATAGCGATGTAACCTTAACCACCCTGGAAGCCAGGATGCTTGATGTTGAGGAATGCATTAACAGCACTAACAGAGCCGCAATGACAAAGGAGAATTTCGAATGGGTTGCCGGGGGGGATGAGAGGTTGGCCTGGTCCAGAAGGAAGATGGATGAGGTGGAGGGCCAGAACTACTCGCATGATGAGGAGACCTCGTTGTTCATTTTCAAGGAAGTCCTAAACGCTGAGGCCTGGTGCAATATTTCGCATGAGATGTTCCGCATTGCAGACAAGATTGGCGGCACCCCTGTTGATGAGAGCAGGCTTAAAGCTCTGGCAGCCAGCAGAATAGCCGAGGGAAATGATAAAGTCCAATCATTCGTCGGCCTGGAGCTGGGTGATGCCGCGTGGCGTTTCGAGGCGGCAAAGAACGAGTTTGGCAATGGGTCGTTTGCTGCGGCAATATTCGACTCGAATTACCTGCTCAGCGCAATACAGACCATAAACGAGACGAAGGATGCCGGGGAGTATGCGAGAAGCGAGTTCAATGCATCAAGGTCATGGGATGGCATGTGGGCCGCCCTGTATGAGAACCATGCAATGTACCTTTATGAGATGAGCAAGCAGGGAGGCGGCAGCTTGGGGTCATCAGTCCTGCTCAGTGTATATGCAAAGAATTTGAATGGCGATACTGTTAGCATGAAGGGGCTGTTTGAGGGAACTGGGCCAGTTGAGTCCAGTAATGCAAGCATCACCGTAACCGAACAGTCTCAATACGATGAGGAGCTTGCAATTCTACTTATAGTATGCCTCATAAGCGCGATATTCCTGAATATAGTCCAGTTCTTCCGAACTGCAAAGTGAGCAGATGCACTCTTCAAAAAATATAATAGGGAGCAGGGGAAAGGAGCTTGAAGGGAAGAAGGTCGCTCTTTGCGTATGCGGAAGCGTTGCCGCAGTGAAATCCCCTGAGCTTGCAAGGGAGCTCATGAGGCATGGTGCAGAAGTTATGCCCGTGATGAGCCATGCTGCAAAGGAGATAATACGCCCTGAGCTGATGCATTGGGCGACAGGCAACCCGGTCATAACTGAACTTACTGGTGATGTCGAGCACCTCATGCTCTGCGGCAGGGAGAAGGGCAGGGTTGACCTGGTCGTAGTAGCACCTGCCACTGCGAGCACCATAGGCAAGCTGGCAAGCGGCATTGACGATACGCCCATGGCGACTATACTCACAACCGCGCTTGGGAGCGGGATACCGATAATAGTCGCACCCGCAATGCATCTCTCCATAAGCGACAACCCAATTGTTAGGGAGAACATCAGGAGGCTGAAGGCGCTTGGCGTGGAGTTTGCTGAGCCTGCTGCAAGTGAGGGAAAGGCGAAGATGGCGAGCATTGAGGAGATAGCAGGGCTTGCCATGAGGATGCTGTACAAGAAGGACCTGCGGGGAATGAAAGTGCTTGTCACGGCAGGTGCAACGCGCGAGCATATTGATGACATACGCTTCATATCAAATCCCAGCAGCGGGAAGATGGGTATTGAGATAGCAAGGGAGGCTTACCTGCGCGGTGCTGATACTTTACTTATATGCGGGCATGTGGATGCTGAAGTTCCTCATTACATAAGAAGAGCATACGCCGAATCGACAGAGGATATGGAAAAGGCAGTGATGGCAAATGTGAGGAGGAGCGATATTGTTGTTCTCGCTGCCGCACCTTCCGATTTTGCGCCAGCTAGGAGAAAGGGGAAGGTTTCTTCAAGGGTTACTTTAAGGCTGACCCTGCACCCGCTTCCAAAAATAAGTGACAACATCAAGAAAGTGAAAAAATCGGTTAAGCTGGTCCTCTTCAAGGCTGAGAGCCGGGTGAGTGAGCAGAAGCTCAAGAAGATAGCCCTCAAAAAGCTGAAAGAATCCAAGGCGGACATGATAGTGGCCAATGACGTTGGGAAGAAGGGCATGGGCTTCGGCAGCGAGTATAATGAAGTGCTTGTGATAAAGCCTGACGGCTCGGCAAGGAAGATAAAGGGGAAGAAATCGGAAATTGCGAAACGTATCTTTGATTCTCTTCTGGGCTAGCCCTTCCTGTATTTTGCAAGCTTTTCCTTCAGCCCTGGGTTGCTTGTTGCAAGAATCTCAACCGCCAGCATAGCTGCATTCTTTCCGCCGTCTATGGATACGCATGCAACTGGCACTCCGCTTGGCATTTGCATGGCGCTGAGCAGCGCATCAAGCCCGTCAAGCTTCACGTTGACTGGCACTCCGACGACCGGCACGGTGACTCTCGAGGCTATGAAGCCTGGCAGTGCTGCGGACAAGCCTGCTATGGCTATGATGACTTTTGCATCTGTATTTTTCACAATACTCTCCACCTTGTCGGGAGCGCGGTGCGCTGAAGCAACCTGGAACTCGGATGAGACACCAAACTCTTTAAGAATTGCAATTGCATCATCTGCTATTTTCTTATCGCTGCTACTTCCTGTGATTACAAGAACATCCACCATCAAACCACCTCGAATTTCTTGCCGGTTATAATTTCGTATGCATCAATATATCTTTTAGTGGTGCCCTCCACAACTTCAGGAGGCAGCACAGGCGCGGGAGGCTGCTTGTTCCATTTTATAGACTCAAGGTAATCCCTTACAGGCTGCTTGTCAAAGCTCTTCTGCGGGCCACCCGGTGAGTAGGAACTCCCGGACCAGAACCTTGATGAGTCGGGAGTGAGCATCTCGTCTATCACTATGAGCTCGCCATCCAGCATGCCGAACTCGAATTTGGTGTCAGCGATTATTATGCCGCGCTTCCTTGCATTCTCCGAGGCCCGGTTGTATATGCTTAAGCTGGCCTCCTTCACTCTCTCAGCCATGTCTTCACCTATGAGCTTGGCAAGCTCCTCCTGCGTTATGTTGAGATCATGCCCTTTCACTGCCTTTGTTGACGGGGTGAACAGCGGCTCTGGAAGCTTGTCTGATTCCCTCAAGCCCTTTGGGAGGGCAATTCCGCAAATCGTTCCCTTTTCCCTGTACTCCTTCCAGCCTGAGCCGGAGAGATAGCCTCTGACAACGAATTCCCCAGACAATGGTTTAGTCTTCTTCACGAGCATACTCCTTCCCTTCAGCATATCTGAGAATTTCTTGACATCCTCGGGAAATTTTGAAACATCCGCAGTGATTACATGGTTTGGGATGATGTCCTTCGTGTAATTGAACCAGAACAGGGAAAGCTGGGTGAGCACTGCTCCCTTGTAGGGTATTCCATTGGGAAGCACAACATCGAAGGCTGATATCCTGTCCGTCGCAATCATCAGCAGCCTGTCCTTCAGGTCGTATGTATCCCTCACTTTTCCTCTGCTGAAAAGCTTCAGCCCCTTCAACTCGGTCTTCAGCACAACCTCCATGCTTTCACCTCATTATTTCAGAAGCGCTGCCAGGAAACCCAGAAGCGCTATGAACATTGCAGCCAGACTCAGGTTCCTGCTCCTTTTCATGAACTTCCTGGAGCCCTCCCTCAGAGAGTTCAGGGTAATGTATGCAAAAACTGCATCTGCGATTATTACAGGTATTATATAAAAAATATTTCCTGCGTAGGGAGGTATGTAAAGGTAGGGGATAACACTCAACAGTATGCTTATGACGTAGAGAAGCGAGGAAACAACTAGGGAGTTCTTCACCCCTATCAGCATCGGCAATGTCCTTGAGCCTCTCCCCCTCTTGTCTCCCTTCACATCTCTGGCAGTTCCCATAACCTCCCTTGCCAGACCGCTCACAAATGCCACTGAGCTGAGCAGGAGGACTGCAGCCGGCACTTGGTTGGAAACTGCAAGCCCGCCGTAGATGAAAGGGATTGCCATGGTTGATGCAACGTAGATGTTCCCTGCAACCGCGACATCCTTCAGCCTGAAACTGTATAAGTAGGCAAGCACCGAGAAGAGAAGAGTGAGCAGGAAGCAGTTCGCATTGACAAGAACCGAGAGGATTGTTCCAACAAGGAATAGGAAGATGGATATTGCAAAGACTATGTCCGGCTTTGTCCGCCCTCTCACAAGCGGCCTGTCAGCTCTCCTGTTTATCCTGTCGCTCTCCAAGTCGAAGTAATCGTTTATGGCAAAGCTCGCAGCCCCTACGAGCATGGGGGGCAGAGCACTTAATGCAAATTGGTAGAGCTGAGGAAACGTGCGGAGAGTTATCATCTCCCCTACTGCAACGGCAACAGCCAGCATTATCGAGTGCTCAAAACGCGTAAGCTTCCACAGGTCATCTATATCCATGCGCTCTCCCCGCTATAAGCACCTCATGCGCCACCGCCTATAACCTCCAAAGCCAGTGGCGTATCCTGCGTATATTTTAATATAGGGATGCAGATTATAAAAGCATGACGCGATTCTTTTTTATACCGGAGATGGGCTGCTCGGGGGATATGATCCTCGGAGCTCTTGCGGACCTGGGGGCAGAGGGGGAGATAACGGGCAGCATCAAACTGGCGCTGGGTGTTGACGTTTCATTCAAGGATGTGGACAAAAACGGAGTCTGCGCAAAAATCCTTGAAACCGATGTAGATGAGAAATGTTCTCCTCAAAAGATGGCTGAGCTGATTCGCTCATCCGTGGACATACTCGGATTCGATGATGAGCAGTGCGATTTTGCATGGAACAGTTTTGAGACAATCATCGGGGCGGAGCGCAGAATACGTGGATTGAATGATGTACACTTGACTGAAATCGGGAGTATAAATACTGTCGCGGACATAGTTGGCTCGGCTGTTGGG
>JAPLWT010000057.1 GCA_026396455.1 Microcaldota archaeon
GCTGTAGCTTTGAACTGAAATAGTCAAGAACCTTAATGCACTCTTTAATAACAGACCACCTTTTTTATCTTTCTAGTTCCAACCGTTCCGTCAGGAAGAATAAATGCCTTATACCTAGCCCTCCGCTTCTTTTCCCGCTTATAAACGCAACCTGTTGGAGCTTTCATTTATACCACCTCTATTTTTTAACTTCTTTTTTTGTTAATTCATCTTTTTGTTTCGTCATGATTTCACTTCCACAATTTTTTAATTACCTCATCAACAGTTATCGTTTCAAAAATTGGGCAGTCCTTTTTTTCAAAGTCTATTATCTTCTGTATCTTTTCCCTGTTCCATTTTTCTACTCCTCTGAATAAGTTATCTGGGCCGGTAGCACAGAAATCAGGTCTTTCCTTATCCCAAACCGAGCAGTAATATTTTCCGTCTTTCATATATAGTTTAGCACACTCTTTTTTGAATGTTATCTGCTTCATGTCGAGTCCATCCCCAAATGTAAAAGGCGTGTCCTCTGTGATCTCTGTGATAATTGTATTATCGAGCATCCATCTAAACCTAAGTGCGGAGTCTAAAGTATCGTATAGAGTATATTCCTTGCAACACTTGGCACATCTTTGGCATATCTCCGAGTTTGCCAATTTGCTTTTGTTCCCGATTATTGTCATCTGCTCACCTTCTTGGGGACTGGTAGAGGTTTTGCATGGGGAGTCAGTAGCTTTATTGCTCGCTCTAAGGCATACTTCACTTCTCTCTCATTCTTGCAGCCTGTGCATATTACCTTGCCGTTCTTGAAGAGCAGAAGAGATGCCTTTGGGTCTTTCAGCTTGAGTATTGCACCTGGGAACTGCTCTGGCTCATACTCTATGTTCCTGATATTCTTGGCAATGGTATAAAGGTCAAGCTCCACTCCCAGATTGGCTGAAGCTACTATGTTCTCTATCTTGAACGCTGAGTCAATTGTGAGTTTCTTTGTCAATGAAACACCTATCTTCTATTCCTCTACTCCTTTATAACCAAGCCTTTAATGGACTAATTTTAAGATTGCTTTGGCTTCATTTGCCCCCAAATGTTAATATACCCCTTTCAGCAACTATTGATAGATGGTTTTATGACCAAAACACAGGCACAAAGATTTGGCAAGCCCTATCAAAACTTACAACGCAAGAAACTGAGAAAAACGGGAAAAGATAGAAAGAGGCAAGGCTTATTTTAACCTTGCTTTGGCTTCTTCTCATCACCAAATCGAAAAGAAGAACCTAATCCCAATCTTCCCCATCTTTTCTGTGCTTTCTTTGGGTCTGCCTTTTTGTGATGTTCACCCATAAATCCACCAGGTAATATTTAGTTTCAGGAGTATATTAACGTTCACCTCGATAATGTAACGAGCTCTTGGGCCTTCCATACTTGGGCTTTCCATAAGCCCTTTTCCTTTCTGCTTTCCATTCTGGTCGCTGAGCGTATGCTTTGTGGTATGATTTTCGATATTCCCTTTCCTTTTCTGAAGCTTTATTAGGCATATACTACTCTTTGTTTGAGGTTATATTTAAATTTGCTTTGAGTAATCCAAGCAGGTGATCTCATGGAAGTAGAATACCAACCAAGAAAGAAAATAATAATACATGAAATAATGGAATGTACTAGTGATGAGCTTATTGCGTCACAAGCATTAGGGGTGCAGCTTGGGAGTTTAGCACCGCCTCTTTTCTGGGTTGACGGGATTTTACTTAGATTTTCAGTAGTTGCGCAGACCGAGACCATAGTTAAAGAAATGATGAAAGGTAATCTCCATTGGGACCATGTGTCATTCGCTCTTATGCCAGAGTACAAAAGAGAGGTGATGTTACAGAATAGCATCACTATCCCGATTATAGATGTAAACAAGAATAAAAATTTTAAAGAAATAGCTAGATTTCTAAAGCAAGTAAAATTAGAATAGTCAGCCCTTCTTGGGGACTGGCAGAGGTTTTGCATGGGGAGTCAGTAGCTTTATTGCTCGCTCTAAGGCATACTTCACTTCTCTCTCATTCTTGCAGCCTGTGCATATTACTTTGCCGTTCTTGAAGAGCAGAAGAGATGCCTTTGGGTCTTTCAGCTTGAGTATTGCACCTGGAAACTGCTCTGGCTCATACTCTATGTTCCTGATATTCTTGGCAATGGTATAAAGGTCAAGCTCCACTCCCAGATTGGCTGAAGCTACTATGTTCTCTATCTTGAATGATGGGTCAATTGTAAGTTTCTTTGTCACCGAAACACCTATCTTCTTATTCCTCTACTCCTTTATAACCACGCCTTTGAATATTAAGATTGCTTTGTAACCATGGTTACATTCCCTGCTCAATTTAATCTCTGCTTCTTTATAAACTTTACATCCTCTCAGGTGCCTCAATTCCAAGAAGCTCCAGCCCGTTCTTCAAGACAACCTTCGTGCATGCAACCAATGCCAATCTGGCCTTCCTCTCCTTGTCAGGTGCAGTCAGCACAGGGGAAGTGGTATAGAACTTGCTGAAGGCAGCTGCCAGCTCAATCAGGTAATCGGCAATGTAGTGCGGCCTGCAGTCCTTTGCGGCACTCCTCACAACAGATGGGAATTTGGCAATGAGCTTCACAAGCCTCCTCTCGTCGGCAGAATTCAGTATTGAGCAGTCGACCCCCCTGTATTTTCCAGCAGACTTCTCAATAATTCTTGCAGCGCGGGCATGCGAGTATTGTATGTAGGGAGCGCTGTCCCCCTCGAAATTCAGGGCATCCTCCCAGCGGAATATTATCTTCTTCTCAGGAGTCGTCTTCAGGAAGTCGAACCTTATCCCCCCGACCCCGACTGCATGAGCAATCCCCTCCTTCTCCTTCTCCCCCATCTCCCTGAAGCGGTTCTTTATCTCACCCTTCGCATACTCGACAGCCTTCTCAATCAGCTCATCGGCAGTGTAGCCAATCCACGTCCCTTCCCTTCCAGAGAACTTCTCGTCAGGCAGCCAGGCATGCTCGTAGGAAAGATGCACTGAATTGCCGGACTCCTTGTCATAGCCCATGCTCTTCAGGAGGCTCACCAGCACCTTCTGGGGGTATTTCTGCTCCATCCCTATGACATTCACAACCAGGTCAGCATTGCCGAACTTCATCCTCTTGCCCTTCCTGCCTGTTGTATAAAGTTGCTTGCCGTTCGGCTGCTTCATGAAGACGTTGAACATGAGCTTGCTCGGGAGAATGCCGAACTTCCAGAGCTGGAATGCGATATCCTTCCCTGTGTAAGTGGCAGTGCCGTCAGACCTCACCAGGATCTTGTCAGGGCTTTCCATGTCCTTGAATTCCTTCATGCCCTCAAGCTTTGCAACTATGCAGCCTTTATTCTGCCCTTCCGCTTCCTTCACGGCTGCTCCCTTCTTCAGCAGCATCTCTATTGCGCTCTCCAGCATCTTCGTCTGGACGATATTGCTCTCCCAGATCAGGACATCTTGGAATATGTTCAGCTTGAAGGCAGTCTCATACTGTGCCTTCACGCATTTCTCCGCAAGCTCCCTTCCGAGCTTTGAAGTTTCATTCCCCCCTTCCTCAAGCTTCTTCATTATCCCTCTCACTTCCTCCTCGACTTCCTTCTCCGAGGCTCTTTTTGCAACCTCGACATACTGCTTCCCGAGCCAAAGGTCCGCCTTGCCCTCAATCTTATTGCCGAGCTTCATGTAGCCCCAGATGCTCTGCGCGACCTGCAGGCCCAGGTCGTCTATGTAATTTACCCGCTCCACCTTGTAGCCTGCAAACTCGAGAATCCTGGAAACAGAGTCCCCAAGAAGTGCATTCCTCAGATGGCCGATATGCCAAGGCTTGTTCGGGTTTACAGAAGGAAATTCAACCAGGGTTTTCTTCCCCTTTCCCAGGTCAACCTCACCATACTTCTTGCTTCCCTCAACTGCGGATATTGTGAGCTTCGCGAACTTCCCGAAATCGAAATAGAAATTGAGGTATCCTGCCCCTGCAACCTCCACCTTCTCGACAATGCCGCCAGGCTTCATATCCCTGGTTATGCTCTCGGCAATTGCCCTTGGGGCTTTCCTCTCCCTCTTTGCAAGCTCAAAACAGATTGCGCTGGCCAAATCGCCGAACTGCTCCTTGGGGTATTCCAGGCTTGCCTCAATCTCCCCCTCACTGACAGTAAGCCTGTGCTTTCTGCAGCTTTCCTGAATAAGCTCAACGACATCTTTTCTTGCCTGAGCAAAAGGATCTTTCAAGCGAACACCTGCAGGTTTAAATTATTTGTTTGCTTATATTTAAACTATGGGGCTGTGGGCTAGTCTGGTATGCTCCGGGGTTCGGGACTCCGTGACCTGAGTTCAAATCTCAGCAGCCCCATGGGTTTATTTTACGAAGTGAAAATGGGTTCAAATCCCGGCTGGAGCACTGACTTATTAAACAGGTCGATAAAATAAGGTAATACTATGAGGTTAATTGTATTGAATGATGAAGTGGCAGGAAGCTGTCCTGCCGAACACGGCTTATCCTTCTTAATAGAAGCCGACAGAAAGATACTTTTCGATGTTGGTCCATCTGATATCTTTAGAAAGAATGCATTAAAGTTAGGTGCAAATCTTGAAGACATTTACGCAATAGTTTTGAGTCATGGACATTGGGATCACGGTAATGGCTTAAAATTCATCAAGGGAAAGAAACTCATTTGCCACCCCGATTGTTTCAAAAAAAGATACCGGAAAAAGGACAATTCATACATTGGATTGCCGATTGCAATGAAGGAAGCAGTAGAGACTTTTGAATTGGTACTTTCAAATGAACCGTATAATGTTTCTGACAACATCATATTTTTAGGAGAGGTTCCAAGAAGAAATAATTTTGAAGCAAAATCAACATCGTTTATATTCGAAGATGGAAAAGAAGATTTTGTAAAAGATGATTCTGCATTAGCCATAAAATCAGATCGAGGCCTTGTCATAACTGTAGGTTGTTCACATGCCGGAATATGTAATATAATTGAACACGCAAAAAAAGTTACTGGAATAAAAAAAGTGCACGCAATAATCGGCGGGTTCCACCTAAAAGAAGTTAATGAAATTACCACGAAAACCATCGCTTATCTAAAAAAACAAAATATTGAAAGGATTTACCCTTCGCATTGCGTTGATGAAGCAGTCATCAAAGAATTTGAAAGGGAATTGAAAGCTAAAAGAATCCGCTCAGGCGACGTTATAGATTTGTGAGAAAACACTGGTTGGCGGGTTCTAATGCTGGTTCGAATATCTTACACAGCATTAAGCCTTGGGCTCAGTTCCCCACCTGCCCAAGCAATCTTAAATAACTGAAAAAATTGGGAAAATGAAACATAAACTATAACTCCCAGCAGCTCATATTCTCAAAAGGTATGCAGGGAGCAGTGCTGGACTACTCCTTCGCACTATTGAACTCAATCTTTGCCTCGCTGAGCAGTCCGTACATGTCCCTTTTCTTAACGAGTTCCTTGCGAAGGTCAAGGAACAGCTTCTCGAAGCCTGTGAAAACCCCGAACCATCCACCTATGAGTGCGATTCCGGTAATGATTGTGGTAGCAGTGGAAGGCGCAAAAGTATTTGCAAGTGCTTCCCCGGTAAGGACCAAGGAGCCAAGTCCTATGCGAACTAAGCCGCTCCACCTCTCGCTGCGTATCTCGTCCTCGGCAGAATTGTATTTTTCCGCGAACACTTGGGACAGCCTCTCCTTGACCATTATCTCGACTTCCGGCTTGCGGAGCTTTTCCGGAATCTCGAAAACGATTTCAACATTCCTTGCGCCTGACTTACCAGTCAACCTCCCCTCAAGCTCCACTAACAGGTCGGCAGAAACCCTCCTGCTCCTGCAAGGGCCGTAGTCAAAGTCAGAAAATAGGTCATCGTAAGTGTCAAGCGCAATGTTCTCGGTTATCTCACTTGGTGTGCTCTTTCTATGGCGATTCATAATCCCCCTGAGACTCCTTTTATGCAGCCACCCCTCCTTCGTCCCCAGAGGCTTTGCCAACTCGTCCATTGGCGGCATTCGGACTTCATCTTTAGTTACTTTTTGCATACCTACTACTTTCGCAGCCAAAATATAAATAATGCGCAGCACCTCGCTGTTATGCTCCGAGATCATTTGCAGCAGAGAAGCATTGCCGCCGCAGCTATGAGAGATATCACTGCAGCAACCCCAAATCCCGCGACAGGCCCCTGTGTGCTCCAGAGGATACCCACAAGAAGGCTGGCAGGAAGGTAGGCTGCCGCAGTTGCCGTGTTGTACGCCCCAAGCGCCATGCCCCTTCTCCTGTCCGGCTCCAGGTCAGATATGTACGCCTTGTTGACAGACTCGTCGGTTGCAACGAAAATTCCATACACCGCAAAGAGTATGGCTGCATGCCACCAGGTGCCTGCAAAGGCAAAGCCAAGGCACACCAGCCCGTAGAGGGCAAATGCCCCTGCAATGACGGGCTTCCTCCCAATCTTGTCCGAGAGGCTTCCAATTGGGACAGCGAAGAGCATGTACGTGATGTTATACAGTATATACATCAGCAGCACATCCTCGGGCTTCACCCCTATGTCCGCCGCCCTCACGATGAAGAATGCAAAGCTGAAGTATGCAATTGAGAAGAAGACTGAAACCGCCAGGAATTTCCTGTATTTTTGTGAAGTCTGTCTGAGTGAATCCCAGAATGGGTGCTTCCTCTTAATCTCCGCTGGTTTCCGGGGCTCTCTGACGAATAGCATGAGGATTGCAACCGCTATGAATGCCGGGATTATGGCTGCGTAGAAAATAGAATAGTACGCCGACCCGCCTTCCCCCATCCACCTAAGAATCAGATAGGTGAGTATGGGTCCCACAACTGCTCCTGCAGTGTCCATCGCCCTGTGCAAACCGAATGCCCTCCCTCTCGTCTTCTCGTTCACAGATGCAGCTATAATCGAATCCCTTGGCGCTGTCCTCAAGCCTTTCCCAACCCTCTCCAGACCGCGCATTATGAGTACATGCCACCACTGCGTTGAAAGTGCGAACCCTACCTTCACAAGTGACGACAAACCGTATCCTGCTGTGACGAAGTCCTTCCTTCTCCTGAACTTGTCGGAGAAGTAGCCGACAAGTATATCGAATATGCTTGAAATACTGTCTGCAATTCCCTCGATGAGGCCGACCACCTCCTTGCTTGCGCCAAGAACCGAGGTCAGGAAAATAGGCAGGATTGGGAATATCATCTCGCTGGAAACATCAGTGAAGAAGCTCACCACTCCCAGTGCAACAATATTCCTGCCGACTCCGAGCAAAGGTTTCTTTTCCATGCGGTCACTTCAGCAATGCGTATCTGACAACAACAGGAGCAATTGCCAGGGATATCATTGTCATGAGCTTTATCAATCCATCCAGTGAAGGGCCTGAAGTATCCTTGAACGGGTCTCC
>JAPLWT010000041.1 GCA_026396455.1 Microcaldota archaeon
GCAAAAAACCGTGCATAATTGCCGGGGGGATGGGGATGGCACCGCTTGCCCCTCTTGTTGAGAAGCTTGCGAAAAAGAAGCCTGTCGTCATAATGGGCGCTTCCGGCAAGGAGAAGCTCATTTTTAGGGATAGAATTGGCAGGATTTGCAACGTGGAGTACACGACAGATGATGGCTCTTGTGGGAAGAAATGTTTTGCAAGTGATATACTGGCTGGCGTTATTGAGAGAGAAAAGATTGATGTAGTTTACGGGTGCGGGCCTGAGCAGATGCTCAAGAAAGTGTTTGAGATTTGCAAAAAAAATAAAGTTGAATGCCAGCTTTCATTGGAGAGGTACATGCACTGCGGTTTTGGGGTATGTGGGAGCTGCGCAATAGACGGCTTTAGAGTTTGCGTTGATGGACCGGTGTTCTCTTCAAAACAGCTTTCAAAAATGAGTGAGTTTGGAAATTTTGCGAGGCTGAAATACGGGAAGAAGGTTGGCTTAAACGAATATTACAACTGGAGGGAGTAGGTGGTTGCATGAGTAAGGAGACGATTGCGGATATTCTGCTGGATATCGGAGCGGTTACACTGAGCCCAGCAAAGCCCTACCGATATGCATCTGGAATACTGAGCCCCATATACACGGACTGCAGACTACTGATGTCGCATGTGAAGGAGAGGGAGAAGATAGTGGATGCTTATGAGAAGGTGCTAAGAGAAGAAATTGGTTTGGAGAATGTTGATTGCCTGGCTGCTGTTGCATCCTCAGGCATACCCCACGCAGCATGGCTTGCGGACAGGATAAAGAAGCCCATGGTATATGTGAGGAAGGAGGAGAAGGACCATGGTAAGCAGAACTTGATTGAGGGGAAACTTGAGAAAGGCGCAAGGGTTGTTGTGATAGAAGATTTGGTGAGCCAGTGTGGAAGCTCCCTGAATGCAGTGAAATCAGTGAAGGCAGCAGGCGCGAAGCCTACTCATTGTGTGGTGATATTCACGTACCAGATGCCCAAATCAGCGGAAGGGTTCAGGGCGGAGGGTGTGGAACTCATACCCCTTACGGATATATCTACTTTAGTGAAGAGGGCGACTGCCAAGAAGATAATAAGCAAAGAGCAGGAAGGAATGGTTCTGGAGTGGACCCAGGACACTGTGGGATGGGGCAAGAAGAAGGGGTTTGAGTAGACTTGTTCTGAATTTGGATTTCAGAACAAATAATCCAATCAGAAAAGTTTATAACTAACTGAATACCAAATTTGTTTGATGTGCCCAAACTCAAATGGTGCTGCGGCTGCTGCTGAAGAGAAAAAGGAGGAGAAGAAACCACTTAAATTCCTGTTCATTTCCTATGAAGGTTTGATTGGCGACTTGGCCTGGCAGGTTAAGAAAGAGGGAAGCGAGGTGAAGTATTACATCAGAGACAAGTCTGAGAAGGAAGTGTGTGATGGGGTTGTTGACTAGTGCGATGACTTGAAGGAGTTCAAGGACTGGGATGACGTAATATTTTTTGATGATGTTGGCTTCGGGCAGATTGCCGAAGATTTGAGAAAGGATGGAAAGCTAGTTGTTGGAGGGTCAAAGTATACGGATAGCCTTGAGGATTAAAGGTAATTCGGGCAGGATG
>JAPLWT010000023.1 GCA_026396455.1 Microcaldota archaeon
TCTCCATCGTTGGTTATCAGCTTCTTGCCAGCCAGCTGCTTTGCAATGACGAATTTTCCCATTAGTACCACCTTCAATTCCAAGAAAGACTTTCTTAGGCGTTATTTAAATAACTTTCTATTCGTGGGCTTTTTTGGTGGACTGCTGAGAAGATTAACAGTGTAAACTGGAAATCCCCATTGCAAAACAGAGAGATATTTATACCCTTTCTGTGTATATACTTCACAACCTTGAAGCAGAAAATTTGTACCTATCGAGGTTGGGGTATATTACATGGAACTTGTTAAGGACCTTATTTCTATACGCGATTTGGAGAAGAAACATATCGATCTGATTTTGAAAAAGTCCTCCGAGATGGAGCAAGCTCTAAAGGAAGGCAAGCAGCTGAATTCACTGAAGGGGGAAGTTGTAGCTACACTATTCTTCGAGCCCAGCACAAGGACCAGGCTCTCTTTCCAGACAGCCGCAATGCGCCTTGGTGCGAAGGTTCTCAGCTTCGAAAGCATAGGTGCAAGTTCGATTGTGAAAGGAGAGACCTTCTCGGACACGATACGCATGGTTGACGGCTATGCCAACCTAATCATTGTAAGGCACGCCAAGGAGGGCTCAGCCCGCTATGCTGCCCAACTGGCCGAGCATCCTGTGATAAACGGGGGGGACGGGGGAAACCAGCACCCAACACAAACACTGCTGGACCTGTACACAATAAAGAGGGCGAAGAAGAAGATTGGGGGATTGAATGTGACCCTGCTGGGGGACCTGAAGCATGCCAGGACGATGCGCTCCCTTCTTTACGGCTTGAGCATGTACGGGGCAAATACCACGCTTGTAGCCCCAAAAGGGCTTGAGATGAACAGGGAAGTTATAAGCGAGGCGAGGGAAAGGTTTGGAGCAAAGGTTGAGGAGAAGTCCAAAATGGATCTGACGGATGCAGATGTGCTTTACCTCTGCAGGGTTCAGAAGGAGCGCTTCTCGGACCAGTATGAAGCCGAGAAGGTGCAGAAAGAATTCAGGATAACCGAGGATTCTATTAAGGGGGTGAAGGATGACCTGATAATAATGCACCCACTCCCTAAAGTTGATGAAGTCGCCCCAGAAGTCGACAAGAGCAAGTATGCCTATTACTACGAACAAGCGAAGATGGGGATACCCGTGAGGATGGCAATAATGGATGCGATGGTGGTTTGATGCCTCTTGTAGTTGAGAAAATTGAGAACGGAACCGTGATTGACCACATACCCGCTGGGATGGGTCTTAAAGTCCTTGAGATATTGAAGATAGACCGGAATTACGGGGCGAGGGTTGCCCTCATGATGAATGTCCCAAGCAAGAAGGTTGGGAAGAAGGACATAGTGAAGGTGGAGGGCAAGAGTCTGGACGAGAAGGCAGTGAACAAAATCGCCCTTGTCGCTCCAAACGCGACTCTCAACATAATAAAGAATTCCAATGTCGTTGAGAAGAAAATAGTGCAACTCCCCAAGGAGCTCAGGGGGGCATTCAAGTGCCCCAACCCGGATTGCGTGACAAACCTGGAGCCGATTGAAACACTTTTCAGGATGGAGAAGCCCGAGGAGAGAAGACTGCGCTGTGGGTTCTGTGAGACAATGTTCGAGGCAAAGGAGCTCATCTCGTAAGCGCAGGTATTTAAATAAACTGTAATTCAAGGATATACAGAAGGGTGGTAGCTCGATGGAAAAGGAAGAGCACTTTCTCAGCAAAATAAGAAGGCAGGGTAGCGGGCTCCACATCTATTTCCCAACAGAAGTGATAAAAAACCCGAATTTCCCCCTTGGTGAGAAGGATGCAGTTGTGATAAAGCTAGACCCCAAGAAGAAGACTATTGTCATCAAAAAAGTGGACTGGGACAATCTGGTTGGGGAGAGCACAACCA
Organism: Microcaldota archaeon; assembly: GCA_026396455.1. Lineage (GTDB taxonomy): Archaea > Micrarchaeota > Micrarchaeia > Burarchaeales > Fermentimicrarchaeaceae > Fermentimicrarchaeum. Next base: position 1,892 of record JAPLWT010000023.1, read on the forward strand.
TAGACTAACTTTCTTTTTGAAAACCGAACGAATATTATTAAAGCAGGCGGGAATATAATTATGGAGAGAATACTGCTTCTCACACCTAATTCTTCTGACTTCATGAAAAAAACCAAATTCTGTAACATTATTCTCAAGCAATTTCCGGACGGGGAGAACTACGTGAGGATACCCGTCGAGTTTGCAGGCAGGGATGTGACGCTCATACACCGCTGCTACCCCGAGCAGGACAGATCGCTCATGCAGCTTCTCCTCATTCTCACTACTCTGAAAGAGGGGGGAGCCTCACGCGTAAGGGCTGTCGTTCCCTACCTTCCCTATGCGAGACAGGACAAGCTGTTCCTCAAGGGAGAGGCGCTCAGCTCAAAAATAGTGTGCGAGCTCATAGGCAAGAGCGGCTGTGATGAGTTAATAACATTCGACTGCCACTTCCTGAAAAAAGAGGGCGAGTTCACCTATGGGGGGTTGAAAATAAGGAACATATCGCTCTCCCAGCAGATTATATCATACTTCAAGAAAAAACTGCATTCCCCAAAGATAATCTCTCCGGATGAGGGCGCCTCCTACTTCCTCGCAAAGGAGAAGGACAGGGGAGTGATGAAGAAGAAGAGGGGCGAGTACTCGGAAGGAAAGAGCATATACCGAAAGCCGGAGATTGAGGTCGGGTTTGAAGTGAAGGGGAGAGATGTTGTTATTGTCGATGATATGGTAAGCACGGGCAGCACGATGCTCAAAGCAGTTGAAGCCTGCAGGAAGCTCGGAGCGAAATCCATCTCCTGCGGAGCATCTCACGGCTTATTCCTGAACAACTCGCTGAAAAGGTTGAAAAAAGCCGGCGCCAAAGAAGTTATAGTAAGCGATTCTATAAAATCTCCCGCTTCAAAGATAAGCTTGCTCAATTCATTGACAGAGTTGTTATGAGGATACATAAGAATGGGGGAGCATAGACCAGTTCGTTGATGCGCTCACAAATATTTCCCCTCAACCTTAGCGAAATCCTCCCTGAACTTTTTTATGCCCGCGTCCGTGAGAGGGTGATTCCACATCTTCGCGAGGACATCCGCTGGTATTGTGGCAATGGGCGCGCCTGCCTTCGCTGCCTCGACCACATGAAGAGGATGACGTATGCTCGCGACTATCACCTGCGTCTTGAAGCCGTAATTCTTGTAGATTTGCATCATGTCGCGCACCAGCCCCATCCCATCCATTGAGTTATCATCAAGCCGCCCTATGAATGGGGAGACGAAGCTCGCGCCTGCCTTCGCGGCGATGAGCGCCTGGCTCGGGCTGAAGACGAGCGTCACATTTGTGTGTATTCCTTTTTTCTCTAGAATGCGCACGGCCTTTATCCCCTCCTCGGTCATTGGAATTTTGATGACGATGTTCGGCGCCCACTTCGAATAAACCTCCGCCTCCTTCACAAGCTCGTCGCACGTTGTCCCGTTCCCCTCAACTGAGATGGGGCCTTTCACGAGCGCGGCTATCTCCTTTATGAGCGCGTGCTGGCTTTTCCCTTCCTTTGCAATTAGCGTCGGGTTCGTGGTAACCCCGTCAACAACGCCTGCCTTTACGGCCCTCTTTATCTGTTCCACGTTCGCAGTGTCAAGAAAAAATTTCATTTTTTCACCTCTAATTTATTGGATGCAATTCTCGCGCACGAAGCGCGCTATCCCATCGGCATCAAGCCCGTATTTTTTCAGGAGCTCGAGCGGCTCGCCCGACTCGCAGAAAGTATCGTTTATCCCGTGACGCTTAAGCGTGCACGCATGCGCGCGGAGCCCGCTCACAACCTCGGCGAGCGCGCCTCCCAGCCCGCCGCTCACCTGGTGCTCCTCAACGCTCACGAGAAATTTGGTTTTCCCAGCCCAGTATTTTACAGCCTCAACATCAATTGGTTTTATCGTGTGGCAGTCGACAACCGCGCATGAGATGCCTTCGGTCTCGAGCTTCTCTGCTGCGAGAATTGATTCATAAACCTGCGGACCGCACGCGAAAATTGCGACGTCATCGCCGAATCTGTAAACGTTCGCCTTTCCAATCGCGAATGGAGTCCCTGCGGTAGTGAATATTGGCATTTTTTCCCTGCAAGTCCGTATATACGCAGGACCCTCACATTTCGCAGCTTCAAGAGTCGCCTTCCTCGCCTCCTCTGCGTCCGCGGGCACGATTACCGTGATGTTCGGAAGAACACGCGCAATTGCGATGTCCTCGAGCGCCTGGTGCGACGCACCGTCGGGTCCGACAGTTACCCCGGTGTGCGAGCCGTGAAGCTTTACTGGCACGTTGTTGTAGCATATCGCCACGCGCACTTGGTCCCAGTTTCTACCGGGTGAGAAAACCCCGTAAGCAGAAATAAAAACGGTTTTCCCGCACGACGCGATTCCTGCAGCCACTCCGGCAAGGTTCTGCTCGGCGACACCGACCTGGACAAACCTTTCGGGAAATCTCTCCGCGAACCAGTGCGTCCTCGTGCTCTCCGAGACGTCCGCGGTCATCACCCAAACATTAGTATTTTCCGCGCCCAGCTCCACAAGCGCCTTGCCGAACCCGTCCCTGCTCGGCTTTTTCGCCTGGGGCGCGTCTATCGGGTCTATCAGCGCCATCTCCTTGTTTATTTTCGACAAGTTCGCCATTCAAACACCGCTCTCGCTCCCATAAAACTTTCTCTCTTCCTCGAGGTCGCCAAGCGCGGTCGTACTCTCCTTGTCGCCTGGCGCCTTGCCGTGCCAATCTGTGATGAACTCCATAAACGAGATGTCCTTCCCAGGAACGGTATGCGCGATTATCATAGTGGGCCTATCGATTACTTTTTTCGCCTCGCTGCACGCGTCTATAAGCTGTTTTATGTTGTGCCCGTCAACCTCGAGCACATGCCAGCCGAATGCGCGGTATTTTTCCGCAAGCGGCTCGAGCGGGAGAACATCCTCGGTAAACCCATCGATCTGTATGTTGTTCCTGTCCATGATTACTGTTAGATTTCCAAGCTTGAATTTCGATGCGAGAAGGACTGCCTCCCATATCTGCCCCTCATTGTGCTCGCCGTCAGAGCACACGCAGTAGACCCTCCAGCCTTTTCTCTCCCTTTTCGCTACGAGCGCCATTCCGACGGCTATCGAGAGCCCCTGGCCGAGAGGGCCTGAGCTGTTCTCGATTCCCGGGAGCGAACCGCGGTGCGGATGGCCCTGCAAGCGCGAGCCCAGTTTCCTCAGGGACATGAGCTCCTCCTTCGGGAAATAACCGGCCTCTGCCATCGCCGCGTACATCACCGGGCACACGTGGCCGTTTGAGAGAACAAGCCTATCCCTCCCAGGCCATGTCGGGTTTTTAGGGTCATGGTTTAGTATGTTAAAATAAAGAGCGGTGAATATGTCCGCGAGCCCGATGGAGCCTGCGGAATGTCCTGATTTCGCCTCGTGGAGCATTTTCACGACGCTCTGCCTCACGCCATTCGCGATCAGGTGGAGCTTTTTTATATCTGTTATTTTCTTCAATCCCGCGCCCGGCTGGCCAGTTTCAAGAAGCATTTGCTTTGGGGCGTCGTCAACCATCTACTCACCACTAACAATTTTCGCAGCGCTCGCGGCGGCGGATATGTTTTTAATCGCCTCGCGCGGATTTCTTGCGGAGTATATCGCGCTCGCGGCGGCGAGAACGTTCGCGCCAGCACTGCACGCGCGCCCGGCAGTCTCGGAACTCACTCCGCCATCGACTTCTATTTCCAGTTTAGGGAATTTGGCGCGCAGCGCGCGGATTTTCTTCTCAACATCTGGGATGTATTTCTGCCCATAAAACCCAGGATGAACTGCCATAACCAACACGCGTGAAACATCTTTTATGTATGGTCCAAGTTTTTCGATTGTTGTCTCTGGACTGAGCACGAGCCCGAGCCGGCAACCCGACCTCGCGCAGATTTTTTTGAGCGCGCCCCATTTTTCTTTGTTTATCGTCTCCACATGCACTAGATGGAGATGGTTTCCGTTTATTTTCGCAATCCATCTCTCCGGGTTCTTCACCATCCAGTGAAACTCGTACGAGACGCCATTCGGCAGCTCAGCAAGGCTTTCGAGCCCGATGGTTTTATTCGGCACGAACTCGTTATCCATCATGTCTATATGCACGACCGAAACGCTTCCCCTAACGCGCGCTATGCACTCTAGTAATTCCTCTCTGCTTTTCACTAATATGGCAGGGACGACCTCGACCATCTGACCATCCTGTATAACGTATTAGATAATTGAATGAAAGAATATATTAAGGTAAATAGTCGGCGAGCCTTCTCTTCACGCTCACAACTGCCGCGGGTCCGGGTATGCTGTCGCTTACAACGATTTCCTTCGCGCCCGCGGCGCGTATCTTGTCGAACGCGCAGCTAACGAGCAGGCCGTGAACGGCAGCGCATATGATTCGTTTCGCGCCTCCCTTCTTGCACACTTGCGCCGCGCGTATCATAGTTTCTCCAGCAATTATCATATCATCTATAAGGATGACATCCCTTCCAGTGACATCGAAATCCAGTTTCTCCTCAGTTATCTGTCTGAATGTCACCGGCCCGTGAACATAATCGCCAAGGGTTTTTTCCATGCTCACCCCGCCGACCTTTTTCACCATGTACGCCGCGCCTATATCAGGTGATATAAAAATGGGATTGCTCACTTTCGGCTTCACGTACGCGAGGAGCTCAGGCGCGAGCGAGCGGTTGTCTATGTTCAAACCCGTATAGTTCTTCTTTGCCTCGCCCTCCTGCATGAAATGGCAGTCAAATGTAACAAGTTCGTCCAGGCCCGCGTTCGCGAGCATCTTGCATATCAAACTCGCGGATTCCACCTCGCCTTTCCGAACTATCTCGTCCTGCCTCGCATAGGGAAGATACGGGACTAGCGCGGTTACGCGCGCAGCGAGAGGTCTGACCGCCCCTAGAATCTGGAAGAATTGGAATAATCTCGAGTCCTGGTCCGGATAGCACCTGTGGAGAATGACGACATTCTTGCCCGCGAGCTTGTCGATATCCGGGATGTAGACGTAGTTCTCGCAATCAGGGAATTTTTTTATTTCGAAATTTGGCGCGCATAGGTCGGCGCAGTTCGGGCTCACGAGAAGGTGCTTTTCCATAGTATCAATTAGACAGAATAGATATAAATAATATTCTAACGGTTTATCTGCCGAAACCCCTTACCTCTTCCTCTGGAAGCTCAGCGAACTTCTCAGCTGCAGTTCCCTTGGTTACGACCACCACGTCCTCCACAGACTTCACATTCCTGTAGAGCACGCTTGCCTCCCTCAGTACTTTCCTTGCCTCATCCCTGCTCACTGTTGTGAGAGGCTGCATGGTCAGTCTAACTACTTCCCCCTTCTCAAGGTCAAGAATCAGGTCTATAACTTTTCCAAGGTATTTCCCTGCATCACTGTATATATCCATCCCATATAATCGAGAGAGCCTCGTTGTCATTCTATCACCACTTACATTCCACTCTTTTCACTTTTCTATTTAAAAAGCTTACTGTTTTAAAGACGAAAGTAAATAATTTTACGAGGTACCCCATGGGATTGAAGGAATCACTCATAAGACCGAAGCCAGTCTGCATACTTCTCAAGCTCAAGGATACCTCAAAGGAGTGGTATGCTTCCAATCTCGCTTTGGCGTGCAGTTCGACATATGTCCACACGACAAAACTTCTCAAGGAATTCAGGAAATCCAACCTCGTAACAATGGAGGTCAAGGGCAGGATGAAGAAAGTTAAGCTTACAGACAAAGGGCTTCAGCTTTCGGGAGCGTTGAATGACCTGATGGTTAAACTAGAGGAAAAAGAAGAAGAGAAGAAGACAGTCTAACTATACTGCTCTGAGTACTACCTCTTTCTTTTCAGCATTCAGCAGATACCCGTAGTTTCTGTAATGGCATATTGCTGTAACTTTGATGGTATAATCTCCTGCATCTGTCCTGGGGTTGCCCCATATCTCAATCTTCACTTCCTTCTCCTCGCCTGGCTTCATCTCCCCCAGCCTTATCTCCCTAGCAGTCGAAAGGGCAGTCTGATCAAACCCCAGGTTCTTCGGCAGCTCAATAACCAGTGAGGTAAGCAGAACCTCCTCCTTGAGGTTTTTGAGCTCTAGGATAAGCATCACGCTCTCCATCTTGTTAGCATTCAACCTGTAAGGATGGAACTTAAGCCTCATTGAGTAGGGAACCTTCTTCACAAGCTCCTCGCCAACATCCTTCTTTCCAAAGATATCCAGCAGCCCCACATTATCACCTTTGTTATCCTATTGCCCATAACCCTTTTTATTCTTTGCTAAGATAAATCTGTATTCCAAGAGGTGGATTTAAATGGATGCAAATGGATTGACGGATGAACTCGGACCTGAGAAGATTGTTATAACCTATGACCCGAAGACGAAAACGAGAGGCATTCTCGTGATAGACAACACCGCCCTGGGACCGGGAAAGGGTGGCATAAGGTTTGTGCCGGATATCACCATCACTGAGGTAGCCAGGCTCGCAAGAGTGATGACACTGAAGACCGCACTTGCTGAGCTTCCCTTCGGAGGGGCGAAGAGCGGCGTGAAAGCAACTCCCCATGGGGACAAGGCTTCAATGCTAAAGGCTTTCGGAAAAGCCCTCAAGTACATCTGTCCTCTTGAGTACATTGCCGCTCCGGATATGAGCACTGGCGAGGAGGAGATGAGGGTATTCGTTGAAGGTGCAGGGAATCCCAAAGCCGCGACAGGCAAGCCAATAGATATGGGGGGGCTGCCCCACGAGCTGGGCTCCACGGGCTTCGGAGTCACCGCGTCAACAGAAGTTGCAGCAGACTTTGCGGGCATAGGGCTCAAGGGAACCACGGTTGCAATCGAAGGGTTCGGCAATGTGGGCTCCTTCTCAATGAAATTCCTTTCAGAAAAAGGCGCAAAAGTTGTAGCTGTTTCGGATTCGAAAGGCACTATATATGATGAGAATGGCTTGGACTATGAAGCGCTCATGAAGACAAAGAAGGAGAAGGGCACGGTAACTGCGCACAGTTCAGGAAAAAAGCTTTCAGGCGACGAGCTTTTCTATCTAGACGTCGGCGTGCTGATTCCAGGCGCTAGGCCGGATGTGATAAACGAGAAGAATGTGGGAAAGGTAAAGGCGAAAATAGTTGTGGAGGCTGCCAACATACCTGTAAAGCTCGATTCAGAAATCGTGCTGCACAAGAAGGGGATACTCGTAGTTCCGGACATGGTTGCAAATGCCGGTGGAGTCATTTCCTCCTATACGGAGCATATCGGAGGCACCAACGAGCAGGCATTCGCCATGATAAGCGAGAAGGTTAAGAAGAATACAACGCTGGTTCTTGAGAAATCGAAGAACGAATCTATCTCACCGCGGGATGCTGCAATGGCAATAGCCAAGGAGAGAGTGCTTGCGGCTATGGCGAAGAGGTAGGCCTCTTCCCACCCCTCTTTTTTTCTTTACCCCTTTTTGCAAGCGCAAATGTCAGGCCCAAATCTTCGTTAGGGTTGCCCGTCCTCACCCATACTTTCACATACTCCCCAAAGTTCTTGAGCGGTTTTGTGAACCTGTCTGTAAAAGAATAAACCTCATCCTCGTGCTTCAGCATGCCGACCTGCACTCCGAAATCTAGGTATCTCTTCCAAGTGGCAACTGGCAGCTCCTCAGGACATTCCCTCAGCCTCAGCGCACCCCTTTTCTTCACAAGCAGAAGGGCTGAGGCAAACCTGTAAGCCTGGGTCTCGTTATCGAAATATGCGCGGGCTATCTCTTTCACGGAGACTGCTTTCAGCTTCTCCTTCAGCACGGCATCCTCCCACTCCCAGTATTTCAAGGAAACCATTTTTATCCCATCACAATAGTAAGCACATCCCCATCCTTCAGCACATGCCCATCCCCAACCTTCTGCCCGGGAAATTTTGCAGAGTTCCCCCACACCAGCGCGTACTCCATCTCTCCCTTCAACCTCAGCTTCTCGCAGACATCCCTTACAAATGAACCTTCCTTCACTACGAGGGGCCTGTTCCTGTCAGCCTCTCCCCCCCTAGGCTTCATGTAAATCCTCACGAGCCTCAGCCTTCTGTATATCTCCTCCCTCAGCCCGTCAATTCCCTCCCCGCTAATGGCAGAGACGCAGAAGCCTCCCCCCCACTCCACATCGCACTTGTTTATTACTACAAGAAGCTCGCCCTTCACCTTCGCCTTCTCAAGGCCTTTCATGATGCGCTCTAGACTTTTTTTGGAAGAATCGCACACAATTACGACCAATTCTGCTATGGATGCGAAGGAGATTATCTCGGCCTCACCAAGCTCAAGCGCAGGAGTGTCAAGAATCTGTATCTGCGCCCCCCCGTGATTCATGATTCCCGGGAGTATTTTCTGGGTCGTGAATGGATGGTCCCCCACCTTTGAGTTCGCACGTGTCAACCTGTTGAAAATGCTGGACTTGCCGACAGATGTATCTCCAATGAGGATTACCGTTGCATCCCCGCTCTTCCTGACAGAGAACCTTGCACCGCCCTTCCTGTGCTGCCCAACCAATTTTCTGAGCTGAGCCAGCTTTGCCTTGAGCTTCCCGAAATGATGTTCGGTGCCCTTGTGGTACTGGGTTCTGGCCATTTCATCTTCAATGGACTTTATCTTATCCTCGACGCCCATACCCACCCCTTCTCTTCGCCTGCTTGCCGCCTCTCCAGTACCGCCAGAACCTCAGGAAGGAGCCGAACAGGAAAACCATGCTGGATAATGCGCTGTTGAGCAATACGATATATGCTGTCCTGCTGTTCATGCTCACCGCAATTGCAAATGCCAGTAGTGCAGTGCCCATTGAGAAAAGGGCCCCCAGACCCAGATCAGCGAAATCCCCCCAACCAGCAGACTCCTTCCTCTTCCTTCCCAGCTCTCTTCCCACTTCAATGCTCAGAGCAATGATCACAACAAAAAAGCCTAGGTAAAAATCCTTGTATATCTGCAAGAAGATTCCAATAACCAGCGAAACAAGTATGAACAGGCTTAACAGCCTGTCCCCAAGCCATCTTAAAACTCCCATACTATTAAAATAACGTTTATAAAATAAAACTATGCCTGATTTCTTCGCAGTTGTCAAAGGCAGAAGGGCAGTGAGGAAGTTCAAGAAAAGGGAGATTCCCCTGAAAACCCTTGAAAAGATAATTGAAGCAGGCACCTGGGCTCCCTCCGCGGTAAACACGCAGCCATGGGAGTTCATCCTAGTCAGGGATGCAGAAAAAAAGAAGAAATTCAGGGCGATCTATGAAGAATCAATGAAAGCATTTTACAGACAGGATACGGAATTCGTTGAAAATGCGACACTTCTGCTTGTTCTTGCTGACAAGGAGAAAACGCTTCACCTCCTCTCAACATCGGCGGCTGTTGAGAATATTCTGCTGGCTGCAACTGCTATGGGACTTGGAAGCGTTTGGATGTGCCGGCCCCTGATGGTTGAGAAAAATCTCAATGAGCTGAGGGAACTTTTTGGCATTCCGCAGAAATACGAAATTGTGGGGATAATCGCACTTGGGTATCCTGATGAAAAACCAAAGCCAAAGGAAAGAAGACCTTTGAAAGAAATACTGCATTACGAAAAATTCTAATGTTGTTAAAAACAATCGAGTGAATAGAAATGGAAGCAATCTTATTCGCCATCTTAGCCTGTCTCGGTTGGGGAATCGGGGATATTTTTGGAACGATCGCCACAAGAAAGCTTGGCTCCTACTCGATGAGCTTCTGGGGTTTTGCATTGAGGTTGGTAATCTTCGGCTTGTACATCCCCTTCGCTCTGGCAGAACTCTCCCACATAACCGCGGAAGTCGTTCTTCTGAATCTGTCCCTGGGCGTCATACTGCTTATAGGTTACTTGGCATTCAATGAGGGCCTAAGAATCGCAAACCCCTCCCTTGTCGGCGCAATTTCAGCCTCATTTGCAGCCGTTGCCGTAATCCTCTCGATAGTATTCCTGCATGAGACAATTACGCCCAACCAGGAGTTCGCCATCTTGGTGATAATTCTCGGCATAATCCTGTCAATACTGGATTTCAAAGAGTTAAAAAAAGGAGTGACTGCAAACAGAGGAGTCCTTCTGGCAATTGTGTCGATGATAGCGTGGGGCGTCTACTTCACATTCATTAAAATTCCCATCCGCCAAATTGGCTGGTTTTGGCCAGGTTACATATCTTTCACAGTTTTCCCGCTCCTCCCGTTATTTGCAAAATTTAAAAAAATCAAGCTGCACGGCCCAACTTTTAAGAACTCACTCTTCCCGCTGCTTTGTGCGGTAGCTCTCACAGGAATTGCGGAGTACAGCTTTAATTTCGCCGTCAGCAGAGGGCTGACCGCAGTAGTTGCCCCTATTGCAGGTTCCTACCCCGCCCTCTTCGTAGTTTTAGCTTTCTTTGTATTCAAGGACCCTGTAACGAATCAGCAAAAAGTGGGTATCGCAACAACACTGACTGGAATAGTCCTGCTCTCCATGTTCAGCGCTGCCTAATCAACTGCGCTTTTACCAATTAATCCTTAAGCAGTATCTCTACCCTCTCCTTTCCAGCACCAGGCTTCTTCCCCCTTTGCACAACTATCTCCCCAATCTCCTCCAATCTTTTTGGGTGCGTCCCCCCGCAAGGCATCTTCGGAAAGCCGTCAATCTCCCAGTACCTGTAATTTGGCTTGCTCTCATCGCTCCATGTCCTTATCTCCCCGCCACTTCCAATCAACTCATTTGCCCTTCTCTCCACAACCGCCAGTCTCTCCCTGTCAAAGGACTCTGTAAGATAATCCGTTATATCCTTCCTCTCGTTCACAATTCCGGAGGAGGCAAGCTTGCAGTTCTCCCCGAAAACATCAATCATCAGGTAATAAACGATATGCGCTGCAGAATGCAATTTCATTATCCTGTATCTCCTCTCCCAGTCTATCCTTCCCTTCACAGTTTCTCCTTCCTTGAATGCGCTTTCTCTCTCCAGGAAGTGCGTGACGCTGTATTCTGCATCCTTCCTTGTATCGACAACTCTCGCGTCATTCAAGAAGCCAGTATCCCCAACCTGCCCCCCACCCTGCGGGAAGAAGCATGTCCTGTCCAGCACCACTTCCCTTCCATTTGAAGAGATGACCTTTGCCTCAAACTCCTTCTGATAGGGGTCTTTCCAGAATAGAGCATCGGTTCTCATCGAAAAACCTATGCTTGGCACGTTGCGCATCCGCCCGTGTACTCTGCGGAAACCACGCCGTTCTCCTCAGCGCCATTCGGGTGTGCAACAGCCTCCTCCTCAACCAGTTGTTCCTTCTTCCCCTTCTTGAACGCCTCTATGCTGAGTACCTGCCCCTCCCTGCTTTTATCCCTATAGACAGTCACTCCCTTGCACCCAAGATTGTAGGCAAGCATGTAAACTTTCTCAACATCCTCGGGGGTTGCATCAACAGGGAAGTTGATGGTTTTTGAAACTGCATTATCCGTATACTTCTGGAATGCTGCCTGTATCCTCACATGCCATTCCGGGGAAACGCCATAGGCAACCACGAAAACCTTCTGCCAGTTCTCAGGAACTTCCGGCAAGCCCTGCACTCCCCCACTCTGCGCGATTTTTCTAATCAGCTCAAGACTGTAGAAATTCTCCTTTCTAGCAATTTTCTCGAATATGGGGTGCACCTCAAGAAGCTCCGTGTTATCCATCACCCTCCTTATGTACGCAATTGCAAAGAGCGGCTCAACCCCGCTCGAGCACCCTCCTATTATGCTCAGCGTGCCTGTAGGCGCAATTGTGGTAGTTGTCGCATTCCTCATCTTTGGGGCACCCGGCTTGTTATAGACGCTCTTATCAAAATTTGGGAATGCCCCCCTCTTCTCAGCCAGTGCTGCAGATGCCTTCTTGCTCTCGTCGTTGATGAACTTCATCACGCTCTCAGCAACCTCAACTCCCTTCTCTGAATTGTACTGCACACCCATCTGGAAAAGCATGTCCGCGAAGCCCATCACCCCCAAGCCTATCTTCCTGTTTCCCTTCGTCATCAGTTCAATTTCCGGTATTGGGTACTTGTTCGCGTCAATCACGTTGTCAAGGAAGTGCACGGCAGTCCGGATGGTTCTCTTCAGCTTATCCCAATCAATCTCCCCGTCATCATTCACCATCCTTGAAAGATTTATCGAACCCAGATTGCACGACTCGTAGGAAAGCAATGGTTGCTCACCACAAGGATTAGTGCTCTCGATCTGCCCCAGTGCCGGAGTCGGGTTTGCTGCGTTCATCCTGTCTATGAAAATAATTCCTGGTTCCCCATTCCTCCACGCCTGCTGGACTATCAGCTTGAAGACTTTCTTCGCAGAGAGCTTATCGACGCCATTCCTCTTCCTTGGGTTTATGAGGTCGTACTGCTCATCCTTCTCCAACGCCTCCATGAATTTATCCGTCACTGCAACCGATATGTTGAAATTATTGAGAGCATGACTGGAGCTCTTGGCCATTATGAACTCCAGTATATCAGGGTGGTCGACTCTCAGCATCCCCATATTGGCTCCTCTTCTCTTCCCTCCCTGCTTTATCACATCTGTGGATACATCGAACACCCTCATGAACGATACGGGACCGCTCGCAACTCCGCCCGTGGATTTCACAACATCCCCCTTGGGCCTTAACTTTGAGAATGCGTAGCCCGTACCTCCTCCTGACTGGTGAATCAACGCAGTGTTCTTCACCGCATTGAATATGCTCTCAATAGAATCCTCGATTGGAAGAACAAAGCACGCCGCCAGCTGGCCTATCTCGGTACCGGCATTCATTATCGTCGGGGAGTTGGGTAGGAACTCCAGATTCACCATTGCATCGTAGAACTCCTCTTCCACATTCAATGTATCAACATTCCTGTCGTAGAAAACATCAACAAGCGCAATTGCCCTTGCGACTCTCCTGAACATCTGCTTCGGAGTCTCAACAACCTGCCCATTCTTGTCCTTCTTCAAGTATCTTCTCTCCAGAACTTTTATTGCATTCACACTAAGCTTGTTGTCAACCTCATCAACCGGGACATTGAGCAGCTCCGCCTTCAGCTCTCTCAAGATTGCCCTCTTCTGCCTGTAGAGTATGTATGCTTTCGCAGTCTTGGCACGTCCCTCCTCAATCAGAACTTTCTCGACAGTATCCTGCACGTCCTCAACGGTCGGTATGCTGCCCGCGAATTTCTCGTACACAATCTCCACGACATCATCCGCAAGCCTCTCGGCAGTCTTCCTGTCCTCCCCGCCAACGGCAACTGCAGCTTTGAAAATAGCATTAGTTATCTTGCTCTTGTCAAAATCAGCTATCCTTCCATCCCTTTTCTTTATCTGAGTAACTGTCGCTTTTCCTGCGTCACCCATGCCACCACCTTCAAAATAATGATATACCCTCAACACAACATATTGTGGTTTAATAGAAGACTATACACTATATATCGTAATTTATTTAAACCTTGCGTTCTGCAGAATTCACCTCCTCTTCAGCTTCTTTCTCAATACTCTCAGCTCGTTCTCGAAGGATTCAATATCCGCGAATGAACGATACACAGATGCAAACCGTATGTAGGCAACCTTGTCCAGCTTCTTCAGCTTCCTCATCACCAGCTCCCCGATTTTCCTGCTCTCAACTTCCAGGGTGTCCATATTCCTCAATTCCTTCTCGACCTCTTCCGCCATTTTTTCAATCCTCTCCTGGCTGATGGGCCTTTTCTC